>JALYTR010000097.1 GCA_030854165.1 Pseudomonadota bacterium
CGCCAGGCCAGCGCCTGTCGAGTCTGGCCGCCCTGCCGCTCTCGCGCCTCGCCGTGCTGCCGGCCGGAGGCCTGCTGCTGGGCGTCCTCACCTGGCTCTGGGTGGCGCGGCGCCCCAAGCCGATGGTCGATCCGGTGGAGGCCAACGCTCTGCATGGCGGCCGGATGTCCATGCGTGACAGCCTGTTCGTCGGCGTCCAGAGCATCATCTCCAACGGCTTTGGCGCCTCGGTGGGCCTGGAGGCGGCCTACGCCCAGGTCGGCGCGGCCATCGCCTCGCTGACCGGTGGCGCCCTCAACCTGCGGCGCAACGATTTGCGGACCTTCGTGGGAGCCGGCGCGGGGGCGGGGATCGCGGCGGCCTTCGGCGCCCCGCTCACCGGGGCCTTCTACGGCTTCGAGATCATCATCGGTTCCTACGCCGTGGCCAACGTCGCCCCGGTGGTGGCCGCCGCTCTGGCCGCGACGCTCGTCACCGGTCTCCTGCACGCCCAGCCGCTCTCCATCCACGCGGTGGCCACCGACACCCTCACCCTCACCCACTATCTGCTGTTCGCCGCCCTGGGACTTCTATGCGCCCTGGTCGGCGTCGCCATCATGCGCCTGGTGGCGATCACCGAAAGCGTCGTCTCGCGCCTGCCTGGGCCGGCGTGGCCGCGCCTGATGCTGGGCGGCCTGGTGCTGGCGGCCCTGGCCTTCGCCTGGCCCCAGACCCTGTCGTCCGGCCACGGGGCCATGCGCGCGGGCCTCTTCGCCGACCTGGCCATCGGCGTCCTGGTCATCGCCATTCTCGCCAAGTCCGCCGCTTCCATCGTCGCGCTGGGCTTCGGCTTTCGCGGCGGCCTGTTCTTCGCCTCCCTCTATCTGGGCTCCCTCATCGGCCGACTCTTCGCCCTCAGCCTTACCGCCGCCGGCCTGGACACCGGCATCGATCCCCTGGCCGCTTCCCTGGTCGGCATGGGCGCCCTGGCGGTGGCGATCATCGGCGGCCCGTTCACCATGACCTTTCTGGTCCTGGAGACGACCGGCGACTTCGCCCTCACCGCCGCCACCCTGACCGGGGCCATCGTCGCCAGCGTCGTGGTCCGCGAGACCTTCGGCTATTCCTTCTCCACCTGGCGGTTGCACCTGCGCGGGGAAACCATCCGCAGCGCCCACGACGTGGGCTGGCTGCGCACCCTTACCGCCGGGCGGATGATGCGCGCCGACGCCGCCACGACCCCAGCCGCTGCTTCCCTGGAGGCGTTCCGCCGCCGCTTCCCCCTGGGATCCACCCGCCGCGTGGTGGCCGTGGACGCGGCTGGCCACTACGCCGGAGTGATTCGTCTGGCTGCGGCCTACGCCGACCACGAGCAGACCGGGCCAGTGGGCGACCTGGCCATCAACCGCGATTATTGGCTCAGTCCCGCCATGTCAATCAAGGACATCATGCGCGTCTTCGACACCACCGAAAGCGACGAGCTGGCGGTGCTCGGCGAGACCGGCGAAGTCCTCGGCGTCCTTTCCGAAGCCTACGCCACCCGTCGCTACGCCGAGGAACTGGAAAAGGCGCGGCGGGGTCTGGTGGGGGGAGAGTGAGGCGATCGGAACGCGGGCGCCCCGGCCGCTCCTATCCTTTGGCGTTTCCGCGGGCTGGAAACCCGCGCTCCTGGCGCTTGCGGAAGGCGAGGGCGAGGTTGTTCGCCGGCATGGCGATGCGCTCGGAGAGTTCCAGGCCATGCCGGGCGGCCAGCACTGTCACCGCGTCGAGGTGGCGGACGCCCCAGGCGCCGTCGCGGCTCTTGAGGCTGAGGTCGAAGGCGACGTTGCTGGGTGCGGTCTCGATATCGGGCTCGATGAAAGGGCCGTAGATGAAGAGAATTCCGCCGGCTGGCAGGATGCGTCCGACGCCGGCCATCAGGCCCTCGGTCGCCGCCCAGGGCGAAATGTGGATCATGTTGATGTTGACCACCGCATCGGCCCGATCGACCGGCCAGGCCTCGGGCGCCGATGCATCGAGCCGCAGCGGCGCCAGCAGGTTCGGCAATCCGACGTGGCCGCGCCACGCGGCGATGCTGGCCAAGGCGTCCGGATCGGCGTCGGTCGGCCGCCAAAGAAGGTCGGGCAGGGCGGCAGCTAGGTAGGCCGCGTGCTCGCCGGCTCCGGCGGCGATCTCGAGCACCACGCCGCCGGTCGGCAGGCGGGGCCTGAGCGCCTCCAGGATGGGACCGCGATTGCGCGCCGTCGCGGGCGAGGTTCTGGCGGCGGGGGGAGGGTTGGACATGGGAATCGAAGATAGCCGCCCCTCCCCGGGCGCGCGATGCGAAACCTATGCGCGCCGCGCGGGTTGATGGTGAGACATCAACCTTGTGAGATTAGCCCGTGATCCTGTATTTTGCGCCTGGGGCCTGCAGCCTCGCCGACCACATCGCCTTGCACGAGGCGAACCTGACCTTCGATCAGGTCAAGGTTGATCTGAAGACTCACACCACCGAGGACGGCCGCGACTTCACCAAGATCAACCCCAAGGGCTATGTGCCGGCCCTCGCTCTGGACGGCGGCGAGCTGCTGACCGAGAACATCGCGATCCTCTCCTGGATCGCCGATAAGGCGCCGGCCCTCGCGCCGGGTGGCGAGCTTGGCCGCTACCGGCTGCTGGAAACGCTGGCCTTCATTTCCACCGAAATCCACAAATCCTTCAAGCCGTTCTTCACGCCCGGCGCGGCCGACGTGGACAAGGCCAAGGCCGGCGAGGCCATCACCAAGCGCCTGAACCTCATCGCCGGCCAGTTGGACGGGGCCTACCTTTTCGGCCAGGACGCGAGCGTCGCCGACGCCTATCTCTTCGTCATGCTGATGTGGGCGAAGAAGAACGCGGTCGAGATTCCGCAGCCCCTCATGGCCTTTTTCGACCGCATGAAAGCGCGCCCCGCAGTACAGTTGGCTCTGAAACACGAAGGGCTCGGATAGACGGCTTGCCCGTTATCCGCGGAGAACGCCCGCGCCGGTCTTCACGCCCAGGTCGGCGCGGGCGCCGGTTCGGACGCCCCTATTGCACCGTCACGGCGACGGCGGCGGAAGCGATGCCGTTGACGACCGCTTGAAGTTGGCTTGGGCCGGTTTCGCACGCTTGCTCCCACGGTGGCGGCGTGGCGGCGGGCATGTCGAAGGCGGCATGCTTCGCGGCCGGGTCGTGCATGGTGGCGAAGCAGACATGGCCGCTGGCCACATTGGCGATGCGCACCATTGGGTAGTTGGAAGCCATCTGCGCATCATCGCCATAGGCCGCGCCGTTGGACAGGCCCGTCAGGCGCTTTCCGCCCAGCAGGTAGTTCGCGTGGCCGCGCACCAGCGTGGCGTGGACGCTGGATACCACCGGCGCCCAGGATTTCTTCGGGTGTCCCTTGGGTGTGTAGACCTCCACGTCGGTGGGATCGCCCCCGCTCCACAGAATCTGGCCCGTTGGCAGCGCCAGCATCCGGCCTTGGTAAGCCGCGACGCTCGGCGCGGTGGCGGGTTCGTTTACGCGCACGAGGCTCGCGCCGTCGAACTCGAAGAAGTGCGAGGGCGAGCAAAACGCCGAGCCGCAGGCGTAGGCCGGACTGGCCTGCACCAGCACATTGCCGTCGGGCAGGATCGACGCCGGCCCGTCGGTGACATCGTAGTTTTGCCCGGAAATCGCCGGGAAGTCGGGCCCCGCCGTCCATGTGCCCGCCGCGGCGTAGATCGCGGTGTGGGCCACGCAACTGGCCATGCTGCACGACTTGGCCCCGCTCTGAAAGACGCTTCCATCGGGACGGCGAACCGCCGGGCCGATCTCATGCGAGCCCGGATCGACCAGGGGGCTGGGCGCGGTCGCGGCGGCGGCCCAGGCGCCGGTGGTCGGCGAATAGAGTTCGGCCGGCGTGTTCGCGCCGAGCGATCGGTTGGTGTCGAGCGTCAGGAGATCGCCGATGGCCAGCGGCGTCCAGCCTTCCTCATCGTTGGTGTCGGCCTTATTCGTTCCGGTGGATGTCCAGGTGACCGTCGTGGCGGGCCGCGGCGCGACGGTCCCGATCGCCTGCAGCCTGTTGAGGGGGTCCTGGAGCATGTAGTTGCCGTCTGGCAGCACCGTGCTCGCCGCATCCCCGATCTGGCTCCAGCCCGACGGCGGCGTGACCTTTGTCCAGCTGTTGGCGACCGGATCATAGAGCGCGCCGAGCGCCGTGAACGCCGAATTGCAAGCGGCGCCGTTATACTCGCCGCCGTTCATCAACACCCGGCCATCGGGCAGCACCGACGAGGCGTAATAGAGCGGTGAATACCCGGCGGGCAGGGGCGCCATCAGGAGCCAGGCGCCGCCAGCATAGCTCCCGCTGGTGTCGGGGCTCAGCCGATACCAGTTCGGCGTGCATTGATCGTGCATCAGCACGGTACCGTCAGTGAGCAGGAGCGCCGTTTCGGGTGTCGCGCCGGGGAAGGGCGACGTGAGCTTCGTCCAGACTCCCGAAACCGTCGCCGGGGCGCCGGTGTAGGGTGGCAGCATCGGCCCGACGTGTCCGCCGGGATGAACGGGACGTTCCGCCATGGCGGCGGCCGGGAGAAGGCCCACACATGCCGCGACGAGCGCGCGCGAGGCGATTCGATGTTTCAAAGTCATGTCAATCCCCAAAGGCGCTGCGCGACCACCGTGATCGCCGGCGTGTCGATGCCTTGGTTGCGGCGCGCCAGCGGCTGTTTCGATGAGTTGGCCGCTGCCGTCAACCGTCATAATCCAATTTGGGATACCAATCTCCTGCGTCGCCCTTCCGGCGTCATGTCCGGCGCCGTCCACGGCGGGGCCGGGTCGGGGTCGCCGCCAGAGTCCTGGCCGGGGTCGCGCGGATCGGCATGGCGTCACCCTCGGCGCACGGGTGTTCACAACGCTGTTTGACAGTCCGCGAGTATGAGCCATAGCTACGGGAATCGTATTGGAGAAATTCCGAGGGGACTTCCCATGCTGAAATATGTGCTGATCGTCGCCAGCCTGCTGTTCGCCGCGCCGGGGCTGTGTTTCGCCGATCCCGCGCCGGTGGTCTCGCCGCCGGCCTATTGCACCGCCACCGGCGGCGCCGTGCAGTCGCGCTACCCCGCCTACAACACCAACGGTGGCCCGCTTCTGGTGCTCGCCTATCACCATGACTTCTGCGACTATCTTTCGAAGGATGGGTCCACACACATCGACGTCCTGCTCGGTACGCTGGTGACGACAAAACCCACCCTCGCCGCGCTGGCCTACTATGCGAAGCAGCACGTCAATCTGAAAAAGTGCCAGGGCGGTCCCGGCTCCTGCTACTGCTCGGATGTCGGCGGCACCGACGAATTCGGTGGCGTCAACGCCGCAGGGGGCGGATGGGTGCTCACCACGAACGTCAACGATGTCCTCGATGTCTGCGTCTTCCCCGACCTTTCCGCCATCGACGCCTACGGTCTGTTCTATCATGCCTATGGCATCATCCGCGGCCAGAACCTTAACCACCTGCTGCGTTTCCCCGACCCCTACTGACCCAGGGCGAGGTCGCCTTTTCTTCCGCGATCCGAAAGGCGGCACATCGCCGTCAAGGTCTCGATGATCTCGGCTCGGTGAGACGAATCCCCACTACTGCACCAGTTCGCGCATCGCGCCGTCGAGGCCCTGGATGGTCAGGGGGAACATCCGGTCGTTCAGCAATTGGCGCATCACGGCGATCGAGGGGGTGTGGTCCCAGTGGCGGGCCGGGGTGGGGTTGAGCCAGGCGACACTGTCCCAGGCATTGGCCGCGCGGGCCATCCACACCGCGCCCGGCTCCTCGTTCCAGTGTTCCACCGAGCCGCCCGGATAGGTGATCTCATAAGGGCTCATCGTGGCGTCGCCGACGAAGATCACCTTGTAGTCCCGGCCGTATTTGTTGAGCAGATCCCAGGTTTCCAGTTTCTCGGCGTGCCGGCGGCGGTTGTCCTTCCACACCCCTTCGTAAAGGCAGTTGTGGAAGTAGAAGAACTCCATGGTCTTGAACTCGCTGCGGGCGGCCGAAAACAGCTCCTCGCAGACGCGAATGTGACTGTCCATCGACCCGCCGATGTCGAAAAAGATCAGCACCTTGATGGCGTTGCGCCGCTCGGGCCGCATGACCAGGTCGAGATAACCGTGGTTGGCCGTCTCCTGGATCGTGCCCTTCATGTCCAGTTCGTCAGGCGCCCCTTGCCGGGCGAATTTGCGCAGGCGGCGGAGGGCGATCTTGATGTTGCGGGTGCCCAGTTCCACGGTGTCGTCGAGGTTCTTGTACTCGCGCTTGTCCCACACCTTGATCGCCCTGCCGTGGCGGCCCTTGTCCTGGCCGATGCGTACCCCCTCGGGGTGATAGCCGTCGGCCCCGATCGGGAAATTGCGGCCGTTTCCCCGCGCCGTCTCATCGCCCTCGCCATCCTCGCCGCGGCCCTGCTTCATGCGCGCCTTGAGCATCTCCATCAGCTTGTCGAAGCCGCCCATGGCCTCGATCTCCTTCTTCTCCTCGTCGGTGAGGAAGCTTTCGGTTAGGCGTTTGAGCCATTCGGCCGGAATGTCCGTGGCCCTTTCGACCGAGACCAGCTCCAGCCCCTTGAACACGTGGCCGAACACCACGTCGAAGCGGTCCAGGTGTCGCTCGTCCTTCACCAGGGCGGCGCGCGAGAGATAGTAGAAATCCTCCACCCGCCGCGCGATCACGCCGCGATCCATGCCCTCCATGAGCATCAGATATTCCTTCAGCGTCACCGGCACCTTGGCCGCCTTCAGTTCGGTGAAGAAGCGCATGAACATGGGCGGGTTGGTCTCGCGCGAAGCATCGAACGGTTGTTTCAATTGGCAGGATGAGGGCGGGAGCCTTCCCTGTCCAGACCCCTCACCCCCGCCGCAGGATGAACTCCCGGTCGCGGGCGGCGCCGACCTGGAAATAGTATTCGCCGACCTTTTCGAAGCCAAGCCGTTCATAGAGCCGCCGTGCGCCCTCGTTGCCTGACCACGCGCCGATCCACAGCCGCCGGGGACCGTCGCGCTCCAGCCAAGCCAGCGCCTCGCTCATCAGGCGCGAGCCCAGACCCCCGCCCTGGGCGCTCCGCGAAACATAGATCCGTTTCAACTCTCCGCAGGCTGGGCTCACCTCGGGATGAGGCAGGTCGCAAGGCCCGGCCAGGGCGTAGCCCACTACCTCGCCGTCGGCCTCCGCCAGCCATATGGCGCACTCCGGATCGGCCAGATCGCGGACGATCCGTTCCAGACCGTGCGCCTCCTGCAAAAAAGCCTCCAGATCGGCCGGCCAATAGAGGTGGCCGAACGCGCCGGCGAAGGTGGCCCGCCCGATGGCGGCCACGGCGGGGGCGTCGGCGGCGAGGGCGCGGCGAATCACCGTCATGGTCTAGACGTGCATCTCAATCTAGGATCGGTCCATGGCGCTGGCCTACTACACCCATTGCGACATGCTCGGCCACCAACCGGGCGGACGCCATCCCGAGCGCCCCGAGCGCTTGGCCGCCGTCATCGAGGCTCTGGCGGACGCCTCCGATCTGGATCTCGATCGCCGTGAGGCGCCGCTCATCGAGCGGGCCGATCTGGCCGCGGTCCACGGGGAGGGGTTCATTGCCGCGATTTTCGGCGCTTCGCCGGCCGCCGGCCTGCGCGCCAT
>JALYTR010000098.1 GCA_030854165.1 Pseudomonadota bacterium
CGGGAGGAATAGCCTCTTTCCGATCAGCGCAGCCGCTCGGCGTGGAAGGCCAGATGGTCGGCGATGAAGCTGGCGATGAAGAAGTAGGAGTGGTCATAGCCCTCCCGCAAACGCAGAGTGAGTTTTTGGCCGGCCCGCGCGCACGCCTCCACGAGGAGCGCCGGCTTGAGCTGGTCTTCGAGAAACGGATCGGCGGCGCCCTGATCGACCAGAATGTCATCGAATCGCGCCTTGGCCGCGCCGTCCTCGAACAGCGCGCTCGCGTCGTGTGGGCGCCAGAGGGCGCGATCGGGGCCGAGATAGGCGCCCAGCGCCTTTTCTCCCCACGGGCAGCGTGACGGCGCGGCGATCGGCGCGAAGGCCGAGACGCAGGCGAAGAGATCGGGATGGCGGAGCGCCAGGGTCAGGGCCCCGTGACCGCCCATCGAATGGCCGAGAATGCCCCGAGGCGCGTTCTTGAGCGGGAAGTTGGCCTCCACCGCCTCTATGAGATCTCGGGTGACGTAGGACTCCATCTGGAAATGCGCCGCCCACGGCGCCTGTGTCGCATCGACGTAGAAACTCGCGCCCTGGCCCAGATCGTAGGCGGCATCGTCGGCCACGCCCTCGCCGCGCGGGCTGGTGTCTGGGGCGACGACGGCCAGGCCCAGCCGCTCCGCGTCGCGCCAGGCGCCACCCTTCGCCGCGAAATTATCCTCCGTGCAGGTGAGGCCGGAGAGCCAGATCACATAGGGATGCGGCCCGTCGCCGGACGGCAGGAAGATGGAAAGGCGCATCGGCGTCCCGGTCGCCCGCGAGGCATGTCGCCCATAGGCGAGGTCGCCGCCGAACACGCGATGGCGGGCGATAATCTCCACGGCCTATCTGACGATCGCGCCGCTCAGATATTTGCGGATCGCGCCGCCATAGGGGGGACGCAGGGCCTTGAGCTGGGGGAGATCCTTCTTGATCTGGGTGTAGATCGCTTTCTTGTGGCTGAACTCACGAAAGCCATCAAAGCCGTGATAGCTGCCCATGCCCGATGGGCCGACGCCGCCGAACGGCAGATCCTCCTGCGCCACATGAAAGACCACATCGTTGACCGTCACGCCGCCCGAAGTGGTGCCGGTCAGCACCTGTTCGCGCTCGCCCTCGTCCTGGCCAAAATAGTAGAGCCCCAGCGGCCGGTCGTGAGCGTTCACGTAGGAAAGGGCTTCGTCCATTGAGGCGTAGCCCTTCACCGGCAGGACCGGCCCGAAGATTTCCTCTTGCATGACCTTCATGTCGTCGGAGGGATCGACGATCAGGGTGGGGGCGATCTTGCGGTGCTCCTGCTGGGTGAGGTCTTCGCCATCGGGCTTCAGTTCGATCACCCGCGCGCCGGCGGCGCGGGCTTCATCGACGTAGCTCTTCAGCCGGTCGAAATGGCGCTGGGAGATGATCGCCGAATAGTCCGGATTGTCCTTCATGGTCGGAAACATGTGTTTCACCGCGCCCTCGGCCGCGCCGACGAAGGCCGACATCTGGTCGGTGGGAACCAGCACATAGTCCGGAGCCAGACAGATCTGGCCCGCGTTGAGGGTCTTGCCGTTCATGATCCGCGCCGCGGCGGTCTTCATGTCGGCCGAACGCCCGAGGATCACCGGGCTCTTGCCGCCGAGCTCAAGGGTCAGGGGCGTCAGGTTTTCGGCCGCCGCCTTCATCACATGCCGGGCGATGGACGTGGCGCCGGTGAAGATCAGGTGGTCGAAGGCAAGGGCGGCGAAGGCCTGGCCCGCGTCCGCCCCGCCGGTGACGACGGCGATCTCCTCGGGCGAGAACACCGCGCCGAACATCCGCGCCATCAGCTCCGACGTGGCCGGGGTGAATTCCGAAGGTTTGATCATCGCCCGGTTGCCGGCCGCCAGCACTCCGGCGAGCGGGGTAAAGGAGAGGTTGACCGGGAAATTCCACGGGCTGATCACCCCAACCACCCCCTTGGGCTGATAGCGCACCTGCGCCTTGGCGCCGAACAGGCCCAGGATCGCCGGCGTGGTCTTGCGCTTTTCCGGGCGCATCCAGCGCTCCAGATTGGCCTTGGCGTGCTTCAGCGTGCCGATGGAGGAGGCGACGTCGGTGAAGGCGGTGGCCTCGCGCGAGCGAACCCCGAAATCGGCGTTCAGCGCCTCCTCGATCTCGGTTCGGTTATCGACCAGCAGGCCGATGCAGCGGTCGAGGCGCTCGATGCGCTGCTGCGCGTTCGGCGCGCCGTCGCGCAGATGGGCGGCTTTCTGGCGGTCCAGGATGGTCTGCATGTCGTCGGCCATGGTCGTCTCCTTGGACGCCACGATGGCGAGATCGGAACGCGGGCGCAAGGGAGGCGCGATTTTCCGCTGGCGTTGCGCGGCGTCGGCTGAATGTATCTGAAGGGCGCAACGTGCGGAGGACAGCCGTGGACTACCAGAAGATCAAACTCGCTATCGAAGGCCGCGTGGCGACGATCACCCTTTGCGATCCGGCCACCCTGAACGCGGCCGGCATCGACACGATCAAGGAGCTGGCCGACGCCTTTGGGCGCGTGGCAGGCGGCAAGGACGAGGCGCGGGCGGTCGTGCTGACCGGCCAGGGGCGCGGCTTCTGTTCGGGGGCCAATCTCGCCGGCGGCGGCGCGGCCGGGAGGGCGGCGGGCGAGGACGGGCGGCCGGACGCCGGCAATGCCCTGGAGAACCACTACAATCCCTTCGTCACCCTGATGCGCGACTTTCCCATGCCCATCGTCACGGCCGTGAATGGGGTGGCGGCGGGGATCGGCTGCTCCCTGGCCCTGATGGGCGACATCATCCTCGCCGGCGAAAGCGCCTATTTCCTGCAGGCCTTCCGCCGCATCGGCCTGGTTCCCGACGGCGGCTCGACCTACCTCCTGCCGCGCATGATCGGCCGCGCCCGGGCCATGGAAATGGCCCTGCTGGGCGAGCGCGTCCCTGCCGCCAAGGCTTTGGAATGGGGCCTCATCAACCGCGTCGTCCCAGACGCCGACCTGATGGCGCAAGCGCGGACCTTGGCCGTCGAACTGGCCGATGGCCCCAAAGCGCTGGGCCTGATCCGCAAGCTGATGTGGCAAAGCCTGGACGCCGACTGGCAAGAACAGCTCGGAAACGAACGCGACACCCAACGCCTCGCCGGCAAGACCGAGGATTTCCTGGAAGGCGTGGCGGCGTTTTTGCAAAAGCGGCCGGCGAGGTTCAAGGGGGCGTGAGTTGCGCGCTCGTCTTCGTCTTCAGCGCACCGGCACGATCGAGACGCCGACATCGATTTTCGACCATGCCCGATCGGTGGTGACCGCCCCGGCGCCGAGTTCCGCCGCCAGGGCGACGCAGGCGCGGTCGCCGAACGAAAGCCCATGGCTTCGCGTTCGGACGCGCAGAAGCCCTGCCGCCAGGGCCGCCCGCTCGCCGAACGGAACGACGCGAAGTTGAAGCGGCGCCAGTATGGCGCCGATCGTCGGCTCATCCATGCCGACGTCGGAGAGCTTGGCGACGGCTTCGGAGAGATTGACCGCGCTGATGGTCGAGTTGGGCAGCAGGGCCGCCACCGCCGGCGCGCCCGGCTCGTCACGAATGAGACAGAGAAGCGCCGAGGCGTCGAGCACGAAGGGCCTATTCACGCGCCGCCTCGGCGCGCCGCTCGGCGATCAGTTCGTCCGAGAGAATCCGCCCCGGCGCGAAGCGCTTAGCGATCGCCTGCGCTCGGGCAATCGCGGCGGCGAGCGAGCGGATGCGCAGTTCCCCCCGGTCGATGTCCACCAGCACGGTGTCGCCGGTCTTGAAACCCAATTCCTTGCGAAACGCCGCCGGAATGACGACCTTTCCGCCTTCGACGATCCGGGTATGGCGCGGGTTCATGGTGGATAATTCTCTATGGGTATGGATATTCAATCTATACCTGCGATGCGATTTCGTCCAGATTTTCCACTCTGTCTTTTGGCGAAGGCGACCTATCAGTTATAACTTGGTTGCAACAAAGAGCGGGGTGCGGTAGCGAACTGCATTCAACGACTAGGGGAGACATCACGTTGCGCAGCGCCGTCCGCCGGATGGGAAATTCATCGGGCGTCATCATCCCCAAGCCGCTCTTGATCGAGATCGGCGCCAAGGCCGGCGACGATGTTGAAATGCGGGTGGAGTCCGGGCGGATCGTGATCGCGCCGATCCATGCCCATCCCCGCGCCGGCTGGGCGCGGGACGCCAAGCGGATCGCCGAGGCCGGCGACGACGCGCTGGTTTGGCCTGAATTCGCCAATGCCGACGACGGCACCCTGGCATGGTGAAGGGCGGCGCAGTGAAACGTGGCGAAGTCTGGCTCACCGCGCTCGATCCGAGTGTTGGGAGCGAAATCCAGAAGACGAGGCCGTGCGTCATCGTCTCGCCCCCCGAGATGCACGATCATCTCAGGACGGTCCTCGCCGCGCCCATGACGACGGGAAGCCGCGCGGCCGCCTTTCGCGTATCGGTCAAATTCCCGGGCCGGGATGGTTTGATCCTGCTGGACCAGGTTCGCGCCCTCGACAAGAACCGCTTCGTCAGGCGTCTCGGGACAATCCCGCCGGCGACGTTGAGGGCGACGCTCGGCGTGCTGCGGGATGTCTTCGCGGAGTGAGGACGAACTATTCGCGGTGTTTCTTGTCGAGCCACTCAATCGCAGCAGCGTGTAAATCGACTTCCGATGTGCGTCTGTGCCGCTCATAAATCCTGCGCGTCTGTTCCGCGACGTTAGGCAGACCACTTCCACGGTCAAGGCTGGCGAAATTTCTCTGGCGCATGATCAATGACGACTCGGGCATACCCAAGGTCTTCGAAATAACTGCTTGTCCTCTTCCGAGCGCCTTTGTGCCATGCCGAAAAATGTAAAGGCGACAACATCATCGCCTTGCTCCCATTTGTGCATTTCCGATGCCCCCTCAAAAATAGCTCAAGAAAGAGAATTTGTACTACGCCCCCGCCGGCACGATCGTCACGCTCTCCCCGCACCCACAGGCATCCGTCTGGTTCGGATTGCGGAACACGAACTTCGAGGCCAGCCGCGTGACTTCGTAGTCGATCTCAGTCCCAATCAGGAACAGCACCGCCTTGGGCTCGATGAGGATGGTGACGCCCTTGTCTTCCACCACTTCGTCCAGGGGATCGGCGGCGGCGGCGTATTCGAGGAGGTATTCCTGGCCGGCGCACCCGCCGTTCTTCACGCCGACTCTCAGGCCCGCATAGGGCGCTTCAGCGCGCTCCATGATCTCGCGCACGCGCACGGCGGCGGCGTCGCTGAGGGTGACGACCTTGGGGCGCGGGCGGCGGGCGCGGGGTTCGAGGGCGATTTCCATGGCTTTAGAACATGTTCAGTTCGAGTTTGGCTTCGTCGGACATTAGCGAAGGGTCCCAGGGCGGTTCGAAGATCAGGTTCACGGTGCAGGCGGTGACCTCGGGAATCTTGACCACCGCGTCATGCACCCAGCCGGGCATCTCGCCGGCCACCGGGCAGCCGGGGGCGGTGAGGGTCATGTCGATGGCCACCGCCTTGTCGTCGGAGACGTCGACCTTGTAGATCAGTCCCAGCTCGTAAATGTCCACCGGGATTTCCGGATCGAACACGGTCTTGAGCTGCTCGACGAGCCTGTCGGTCAGGGCGTCGAGTTCCGCCTGGGGAATGGCGGAGGCCGTCTGATCGGGAATGAGAGTCGCGTCGTCCATCAGCTAAAAAATGTCCGGGTCTTGATCAGGGCGTCGACGAAGGCGTCGGCCTCGTCGAGGGTGTTATATAGGGCGAAAGAGGCGCGCGCGCTCGATGTCACGCCGAAACGGCGCATCAGCGGTTCGGCGCAGTGGCTTCCGGCCCGCACCGCGATCCCGTAGCGGTCGAGAATCTGAGCAATATCATGGGCGTGGGCGCCCTCGACGTTGAAGGCGAAGATGGCCCCCTTTCCGGGCGCCGTCCCGATCTCGGTGAACCAGTTGGCGCCGTTGAGGCGGTCCTTCACCCGCGCGTAGAGGGCGTGTTCGTGGGCGGCGATGGCCTCTCGATCGAGGCTTTCCAGCCAGGCGATGGCGGCGCCCAGGCCGATGGCTTCCAGGATGGGCGGGGTGCCGGCCTCGAAGCGGTGCGGCGGGTCGGCGTAGGTCACGGCGTCCAGGGTGACGGTCTCGATCATCTCGCCACCGCCCTGGTAGGGGGGCAGGGCGGCCAGCAGATCGGGCTTGCCGTAGAGGACCCCGACGCCGGTCGGTCCGTAGAGCTTGTGGCCTGAAAAGACATAGAAATCAGCGTCCAAGGTCTGGACGTCCACCGCTCGGTGGACGACCGCCTGGGCGCCGTCGATGAGGGTGAGGGCGCCGGCGGCGTGGGCTTCGGCGATGATCTCGGCGACCGGATTCACCGTGCCCAGCACATTGGACATGTGGCTCACGGCGACCATGCGGGTCTTGGGTCCCAGCAAGGCGCGGTAGGCGGCGAGGTCGAGGCGGCCGTCGTCGGTGACCGGGATGAAGCGCAGGACGATTCCCTGGCGCTCGCGCAGGAAATGCCAGGGAACGATGTTGGCGTGGTGCTCCATTTCCGAGAGCACGATCTCGTCGCCGGCCTGGAGAGATCGGCCCCAGCAGGAGGCCACCAGGTTGATAGCTTCGGTCGCGCCTTTGGTGAACACCACCCCATCGGCGCTACAGCCTCCGACGAACCTTCGGACAGCTTCGCGCGCGCCTTCGTAGGCCTCGGTCGTTTCGTTGGCCAAGGTGTGCAGGCCGCGGTGAACGTTGGCGTAGGAAGTCTCGCTGGCGCGGACCATCGCCTCCATGACCGCCCGCGGCTTCTGAGCCGAGGCGGCGCTGTCGAGGTAGATCAGCGGGTGGCCGTTGACCTGGCGCTCCAGGATCGGAAACTGGGCGCGAGCGGCCTCGACGTCGAAGCTCATGGGGGCGTTCCCAACTGGGCGGCCACCCAGGCGCGGGCGGCGGCGCGGGCGGCGCCGTCTTCGATGCGGTCCGCCACCTCACCGACGAAGGCCTCCATGAGCATGGCCCGCGCCTCACCGTCCGGGATGCCGCGCTGGCGGGCGTAGAAGAGGGCCTCCTCGTCCAGGGCGCCGACCGTATTGCCGTGGGCGCAGACCACGTCGTCGGCGTAGATTTCCAGCTCCGGCTTGGCGTCCACCTCGGCGCGGTCGGAGAGGATGAGGGCGTGGTGGCCCATGCGGGCGTCGGTTTTGTCGGCCCCCGGGGAGACCACGATGCGGCCCTGGAACACCCCCCGCGCCTGGTCGCGCACCACGCCCTTGACCAACTGGTCGGTCACGCCATCCACGCCCGAATGGGTGACGACGGTGGTGATGTCGGCGTGGCGCTTATCCGCAAGGAGATAGAGGCCGTCCATGCAAACCGACGCGCCGGCGCCCGGATGGCTGACGCGGGTTTCCAGGCGCTGGCGCTTGGCGCCGGTGGTGAGCACACTCTGGGCGAGGCGAGCGCCGGGGCCAAGGACAATGTCGGCTCTGGAGACGGACACTCCGTCAGCCGAGTCTGCGGAAATCACCGTGCGGTGCAAGGCCGCCCCCCGCCCCACGGAAATCTGCAGATCGACCTCGGCGAGATATTCGCCCTCCCCTTCATAGTCTTCGCGGAGGACAAGC
>JALYTR010000470.1 GCA_030854165.1 Pseudomonadota bacterium
GCAGGCCTCAGTGGGCTCGGCCGCCTCGCGACCATTCTCCGCCTCGAGCGCGGCTTCGTCCGCTGTTTGGGCGGCTTCGATATCGATGACGTCTGACATTGTGGTGTTGAACTCTTGAATATGGATTCCGAGCCTTGAGTTAAGGACCGGTGATGTCGTCGCGGCGATCCGTAAAGGGCTCACCGTGGCGTATGGAAGCGGGAGTGGAGCGCACACCGGCCGACAGCGGGCGGCGCGATCCTTGGGGGCGGGGGAACCGCGTCCTAAATCCTGCGGACGCGTTTCTGAAACAAGCGGAAACACAAGGCGCGCCGAAGGTCAAGGGTTCCGTGTCGAAGCGACAGGGCAATCGCTTCAGATTAACGGCGTGAATCGGGCGGGGTGGGAATCCCAAAGCGCCTCGAATGTGATTCATGGGTGGCTTCGTTGAATCGCGAGGCCGCCGATGTCGCAAACGCCGGGCTGCAGAAGCCTTTTGGATCACTTGTCCGCCCTGAAAGACCCGCGTCAGGCGTGGCGGGTGCTCTACCCGCTGCCGGAGATCATGCTGCTGGTGCTGTGCGCCACACTGGCGGGCATGGAGGACTTCGTGGAGATCAAGCTGTGGGGTGACCAGCGGCTGGAGTTCCTGCGCCGGTTCCTACCCTATGAGCGGGGCGTTCCCTCCCACGACGTGCTGGGCGATGTGATGAGCGCGCTGGACCCGGAGCTGTTCAAGGGCTGCTTCACGCGCTGGGTCGAAGGGCTGCGCGACGAGAGGCCGGAGGTGATCGCCATCGACGGCAAGACCTCCCGGCGCACCCACGCCCGCTCCAAAGGCCGCGAGCCGCTGCACCTGGTCTCGGCCTGGGCCAGCCGCCAGCGGCTGGTGCTGGGACAGGAGGCTGTGGACGAGAAGTCCAATGAGATCGTCGCCATCCCACTGCTGCTGGAGCGCTTGGCCCTCCAAGGCGCGCTGGTCACCATCGATGCGATGGGAACCCAGACCAAGATCGCCCAGGCCATCGTGGACGGTGGGGGCGACTATCTGCTGTCGCTGAAGGCCAACTGGCCCGCCCTTATGGCCGAGGTCGAGGCCTTCTTCGCCGATGAGACCCTGGCCAGGACCGGGTATACCTATGAGACCGTCGACAACGATCACGGCCGGCTGGAGACGCGCCGGCATCGGGTGCATCACCAACTCGACTGGCTCAAGTCGGACCGTCGCTTCCCCGATGAGCGAGACTTCCCGCATCTGGCCGCCATCGCCATGGTCGAGACCACCACCGAGCGCGGCGGCAAGCTCTGTCGCGAGCGCCGCTACTATCTGTCTTCCGCCAAACTGAGCGCCAAGGCCTTCGCCCACGCCGTGCGCGCCCACTGGGGCGTCGAGAACCGCCTGCACTGGGTTCTGGACGTCGTCTTCCACGACGACCTCGCCCGCCTGCGCACCGGCTTCGGGCCTCAGAATATGGCCATCGTCAAGCACATGGCCATAAACCTCATCCGTGAGCCCAAGGACCGCCACAGCCTCAAAAACCGACGCAAACTCGCCTGCTTGAACGCCGGTTACCTCGAGAGCCTCGTCAGAAACCAACCCGCGTTAACCTGAAGCGATTCCCCTGGTTCAGCACGTCGCCCACAATTTCCGGCTACAGCGGCATCTTCGCGCCGAACGCGCCGGTTACCGTCGCCAACTATGGGACGGTGCTTGGAAACGCCCGCTACGGGGACGGGGTGTTCCTCGTCGACGGCGGCTTCGTCGCCAACGGCGGCGGCCAACACGCGGTGACGACCTCGCTGATCCAGGGACAGAACGTGGGTGTGGCGGCCGGCGGCGCCCTGAAACTCTACAACGGCGGAACGATCTATGGCGTCAACGGTCAGGGCGTCTATTTGCAGACCGGCGGCTCGATCGTCAGTGACGGGCGGATCGAGAGCAAGGACGCGCAGGCGATCTACGCGAAGACCGGGGCCGCGACGATCCGCAATCTGGGCGAGATGGTCGCGAAGGCGAACACCGCTGTCCTGCTCGCGGCCGGCGGCTCGATCTACAACTACGGCGGCATAATCTCGCAGGCGGGCGTGGCCGTCTCGCTCGGCGCGGCCGGGACCATCACCAACGGCGCGGCCAGCGGCGGCGGCCTCGAGGGATCGATCGAGGGCGTGAGCGCCGGCGTATCCGCCGTCGCCGTGGCCACCGTGGTGAACGCGGATGGCTCAATCTATGGCCAGGTCGGGGTCGATCTGGCGGCCGGCGGCCTGATCGACAATGGCGCATTGGGGGCCATCGGCGGCCGGACGGGCGTGGGGGGGGGGGGGG
>JALYTR010000471.1:0-924 GCA_030854165.1 Pseudomonadota bacterium
GGGATAAGCTGGGCAAGCTGGGCGAGTCCCAGCTTGCCGTCCATCCGCACCACATCCTGCGGCTCGGCGCGCAGGCCCTCGACGATGAATTCGCGCAGATCGTCGGGCATGGAGGCATGGATCTTCACCCGCACCACCGATCCGAGCCGGCGGCGCTTGAGGATCGCCTCGAACTCGCGCACCAGATCCTCGGCCTCCTCCTCGATCTCCACGTCGGAATCGCGGATCAGGCGGAAAAGGCCGCTTCCCTCCACCTTGCAGCCGGGAAAAAGCTTGTCGAGAAACAACAGGAGAAAGCTTTCCAGGGCGACGAACCGCCGTTCGGGTCGGCGCCGGCGATTCCCCATCGCCGGGAGCTCCCAGAATCGCGGCACCTGGGTGGGCACCGGGACCAGGGCGTAGAGTTCCTTGTTGTCCGACCGGCGGCGCAGTTTCAGAGCCAGGGAGAATCCGAGGTTGGGGATGAACGGGAAGGGATGGGCCGGATCGATGGCCAGGGGGGTGAGCACCGGAAAGATGCTGGCGGCGAAGATCGCTTCGGCGGCAGCGCGGTCGCCAGCGCCCACCTCCCGCGCGTCGAGGAGTCGCAGACCCTCGCCAGCCAGTTCGCGGCGGATTTCCCGCCACAGCCGCTGCTGGTCGTTCATCAGACGATTGGCGTCGGCGTTGATCTTGCGCAACTGCTGGGTGGGGCTGAGCCCATCCTGGCTCAGCACGCGGACCCCCTCACGGACCTGGCCTTTCAGGCCGGCGACGCGGACCATGAAGAACTCGTCGAGGTTGTTGGCCGAGATCGACAGGAAGCGCACGCGCTCGAGCAGGGGGTGGCGTGGATTGGCCGCCTCCTCGAGAACCAGGCGGTTAAACGCCAGCCACGAAAGCTCCCGATTGAAAAAGCGCTCGGGCGAGCGGAGGGAGATGGCC
>JALYTR010000471.1:934-2299 GCA_030854165.1 Pseudomonadota bacterium
CGGCGGCTGAGGGGGCGGGCGGCGGGTGAACGGCCGCCAGGGCGGCGCCGGTCACCATGGCCCGCGCCCGGCCTTACTCGAACAGATCAAGGGTCGCGCCTTCATCTTCCAGAATCTCGCGCGCCAGGGCGCGGGTGATGTCGCGTTTCTCGGCGTCGGCCCGTTCATCGATCCGACATACCACATCCTTGGCGGCGGAAATCGATCGTTCGATGCGGCGAACAAGATAGGGAAGCACATCGTCCGCCGGCCTTATATTCCGCTCACGGAAGAATTTGCGAAGGATGCCGTCCAGCAGGGCGTCGTCCGGCGCCTCTATCCGGGCGGTGGGCAGGGCGTTGAGTCGCGAGCGCAGATCGGGCAGGTCGGTGGCCCAGGAACGGGGCGCGAGGCGGCCCGTCAACAGAAGGCTGGCGTCGGCGCCAGCCATGTTGATTAGGTGGAACAGCGTCTCGTCGCCCGGCGTCCGGTCGGCGTCTTCCAGGAGAACGGGCCGACCGCCCAGGCCGCGCAAGTCGCGGTCGCCGCGCTCCACGATCGCGGCGTCGGCGCCTTCGGCCCAGGCCAAGGCCAGGTGAGTCTTGCCCGCGCCTTCGGGCCCGATCAAGGCCATCAGGCCGCCAGGCCATGAACGCCAGCCGTCCAGCGCCGCCACGGCGTGCGCGTTGGAGGTCGAGACGATGTAGTCCTCGCGGGCGGGCGAAAAGGCGCGCGACAGTTCCAGGCGCTGCTGGTCAAGGCGCCTCATCGGCTAGGACGGGGTGACTGTCACGGGCGGCGAATGTAGCAGGGCCGCCCCGCCGGGTCGATTGGCCGGCGCTTCGCTCATTGACGGGCGTCGGCGAAGGGCCGTCACTGGCGCGCCCAGACCATCAAGAGCGGCCAGGGCGGCTCGTTCGCCGGCTTCCACGGCGGGCCGGTAGGCCTTCCAGTCGCGAATTTCGATGTCATCGACCATGGGCAGGATCAGGACATCGGTGGCCTCGCGCGCCGCGCCGAGATCGCGCCCCGTGGTCACCGTGGCGGCGCGCATCAGCAGCGAGACGATCGGCGGACCCCGCTTCCAGGCCCCGGAAAGCAGCCATCGCCAGACGGAAAGAGGGTCCATCAGGTCGTGGACGTCGATGCTGCGTCCGCGGCTGACATCGACTCCGACGATCGGCCCAGGTTGGATGGACCGCATGATGTCGGCGGGAAAGTTGTTCATCACCGCGCCGTCCACCAGGATATCCTGGCCCTGGATCACCGGCGGCAGCACGCCGGGCAGGGAAAGAGACGCCCGGATCGCTTCGCGCGCCAAGCCCCGCCGATGGATCTGGCAGGCGCCGGTGGTGAGATTGGCGGATATGCAGAAGAACGGCAGCC
>JALYTR010000472.1 GCA_030854165.1 Pseudomonadota bacterium
GGAGAGGACGGCGGGCCGGGCGGCAGGCAGGGTTTCGGCCAAAACCTGGGTCATCAGTTTCAGCGAGTCGGCTTCCACGCCCTTGGCGCACAGAACGATCGGGACGCCGGTGCGCGCGTGAGGGGCGAAGGCTGTGAGGGTGGCGCGCAGGTGCTGCGCGGGCGCGACGGCGAGGATCAGGTCGGCGCCCGCCAGGTCGGCCGGATCGATGGTGGCGCGGACGGCTTCGTCCAGGCGTACGCCCGGCAGGAAGAGCGGGTTCTCGTGATCGGTGTTGATGCCCGCCACGACCTCCGCCTCGCGCGCCCAGACGACGGCGGAAAGGCCGGCGCGAGCGCAGACCTGGGCCAGGGCCGTGCCCCACGCCCCGCCGCCGATGACGCCCACGCTGTTCATGCCCCCGACGCTCATGACTTCGCCCCCTTGCGCCCCGCCAGATGGGTGGGATGGAGCCTCGCCGCGACCTCGTCCAGCGGCCAGCGCGGTCGCGCCACGGCGTCGAGATCGTCGGTGAGGCCCAGCGCCAGACGCTCGGCCCCGGCCAGAGCGATCATAGCGGCGTTGTCGGTGCAATAGGCCAGCGGCGGGGCATCGAAGCTGAATCCTTCGGCGGCGGCCAGGCTCTCAAGCGCCCCTCGCACGGTGCGATTGGCCGCCACCCCGCCGGCCACCACGAAGCGGAGCCCAGCCACCCTCCTCTCTTCCCCCACTGGGGGAAGTGGCGCGAAGCGCCGATGGGGGCTCTCGCCGATACCACGGGGCGGCGAGCCCCCATCCCGGCCTTCGGCCGTACTTCCCCCAGAGGGGGAAGAGAGAGTATCCGAAGTGTTCCTCGCCGCCGCGTAGGTTCGCATGGCCCGCGCGGTGCGCTCGACGAGCTGGCGGGCGATGGCGCCCTGGACGGCGGCGGCGAGATCGCGGCGGTCCTCATCGGTGGTGAGGCCGGCGGCCAGGCGGGCGGCCGCCGTCTTCAGGCCGGAAAAGGAAAAGTCGCACCCCTTTCGGCCGGCCAGGGCGCGGGGCAGCGGGAACCGCGCGGCGTCGCCCCCTTCCGCCAGCCTCTCCAGGGCCGGCCCGGCGGGATAGGCAAGGCCCAACGCCCCGCCGATCTTGTCGAACGCCTCGCCTGCGGCGTCGTCGATGGTGGTTCCCAGTCGCCGGCAGGCGCCGACGCCGGCCACCTCAAGAAGCTGGCAATGGCCGCCGCTGACCAGCAGCAGGAGGAAGGGATAGGGGACCTCCGCCGTCAGCCGGGCGGAGACCGCGTGACCCTCCAGATGATTGACGGCGATCAGCGGCAACCCGAGCGCCAGGGCCATGGCCTTGCCGAACGACAGGCCCACCATCACCCCGCCCACCAGGCCCGGCCCGGCGGTGGCCGCGACGCCGTCGAGGTCCTGGGCCGCGACCCCCGCCTCGGCCAAAGCCTGGCGGGCGATGGCGTCGATGCTCTCCACATGGGCCCGCGCCGCGATCTCCGGCACCACCCCGCCGTAGGGGATGTGAGCGTCGATCTGGCTGAGCACCACGTTGGATAGAATGTCGGGCCGCGCGCCGCCCGCCAGCCGCACGACCGCCGCGGCGGTCTCGTCGCAACTGGTCTCGAGGCCGAGGACGGTGAGGGGCTTGGCGGTCATCTTACATTGCCGGGCGAGGCGGCGTGGGGTAGCCGTCCTTGGATGGTGAGGCAACAGGTTCGCATCGGCACGCGGGCGTCCAAGCTGGCCCTGGCTCAGGCCGGCCTGGTGAGGGCGGCGATTGCCGCCGGCCTCGAGGGCGGCCTGGAGGCGGCCCCGCTGATCCACATCACCACCACCGGCGACCGCATCCAGGATCGGCCGCTGATGGAGATCGGCGGCAAGGCCCTGTTCACCAAGGAAATCGAAGAGGCTCTGCTGGCGGGGCGCATCGACTGCGCCGTCCATTCGCTCAAGGACATGCCGGCGCTCTCGCCGCCCGGCCTGGTCATCGCCGCCATCCCTGAGCGCGAGGACCCGCGCGACGCCTTCCTGAGCGTGAAGTTCGCCAACTTCGACGCCCTGCCCCAGGGCGCCCGGCTCGGCACCGCCAGCCTGCGCCGCCAAGCCCAGGCCCTGGGTCGGCGGCCCGATCTGGCGATCGTCGCGTTGCGCGGCAATGTGGACAGCCGGATCGCCAAGCTGGAACGGGGCGACGCGGACGCCGTCATCCTCGCCGCCGCCGGATTGAACCGGCTGGGACTGGGAGCTGTGGCGCGCGGCCTGATCGATCCGGTCGAGGCCCCGCCGGCGCCGGGGCAAGGCGCCTTGGCC
>JALYTR010000473.1 GCA_030854165.1 Pseudomonadota bacterium
TTCCAGCACCAGCCGCCGGGCGTGACCTTCCCCATTCCCGGGGCGACCAACGTCATGCCCGACCTTGCCTCGGCCATGAAGTACAATCCCAATCTCAAGATCATGGTCAACGGCGGCTACTACGACTTGGCGACGCCGTTCTACGAGGGCTGGTACGAGATGCACCACCTCCCGATCTCGGCGGCGCTGCAGGGCAACATCGAATACCACTACTATCAGTCCGGCCACATGGTTTACGCCCACGAGCCGTCGCTCAAGGACCTCCACGACAACGTCGCCGCCTTCATCCGGCGGACGGACAATCTGGGGGGCTGAGGTCGGACGGCCGAGCGTGAACCCACGCGCCGGCGCTTTTCCCCCGCCCCCTCCACCGCTTCGCGGTCACCCTAGCCCGCTGCGCGGAGGAGGATTTGAAGTGCGTTGATCCTCCCCCATTCATGGGGAGGGGGACCCCGAAGGGGTGGAGGGGGCGAGGGAGCCACGATTGCATCGAGAGGCGATCCGAATCCTCCTGTCTCGCCCCAAAAATGGAACGCAACCGGGGGGCGAGGGCGTTTAGGGAGGGGCGCGGCGGAAGGTCGATCGATTGCAAGAAGTCCCAAACCCGCCCGTCCGGCGCAGGATACCGCTGGGTGCGGCCATCGGCGCGGCGGCGGTGCTGGCCGTCATCCTGCTCATCGTCTTCTTCCAGTGGAACTGGCTGCGCGGGCCGCTGGCCGGCGAGATTTCGGCGCGGCTGCACCGGCCGGTGAGGATCGCCGGGAACCTGAAGGTCCATCCATGGTCGGGATCGCCGTGGGCCACCCTTGACGATGTGAGGATCGGCAACCCGGCCTGGGCCGGGGGCGGGACGATGGCCAGCGCGCCGCGCCTCGTCGTGCGGTGGAAGTGGGGGCCTCTGCTGGCGGGCAAGGCGGACCTGCCGCTGGTGTGGGCGCAGAGTCCCACGGTGCGGCTGGTCAGCGACGCGAACGGACGGCAGAACTGGAATTTCAGCGGACGCAAGACGCTTGGCCGCCCGGCGCCCTCGCCCATCGAGCATCTGGTGATCACCGATGGGAGGGTCAGCTACGCCGACGCCAAGGCGCGGGTGAACTTCGCCGGCGCGATCTCCACGAATGAGACAAAGGGGGGCGAGACGCGGGCCGGGGCGGGGATATCGACCCTCCAGGGCGCGCTGACGGTGGGCGGCGCGGCGTGGGCAGGGCCAACCCCCATGGCCAGGATCACGCGCCTGACGATCCAGGCCAGGCTGCTCACGGCGATGGCCGGCAAGCTCGAACTGACCCTGGTGGAGGCCGACGGCGGCGCCGTGCGCCTGGTGAGCGACGCGGCGGGGCGGGACAACTGGCGGACCGATCCCAAACCCAAGCCTCTCAAGGTCCCGCCGATCGATCGTCTGGTGATCAGGAACGCGGCGCTGAGCTACGTGAGCGCCAGGCAGCGGGTGAATTTCGTCGGGGCGATTTCCGGCGACGAGCGCGGGCCGGCGGCGGGCCTCTCAACCATCCGCGGCGCTCTTACGGTGGGCGCCGCCCCCTGGGCCGGGCCGGCCCCGCTGGCGCGGGCGCCCAGCTTCGTGGTGCAGCTCAAGCTGCTGCCGCTGATGGCGGGCGGGAAGCTCGTGCTGCCGCTGGTCGAGGCCGACCGGCCGAGCGTGCGCCTGGTGAAGGACGTCTCCGGAAGGACCAGCTGGCAGGTCAGTCCAAGCGGGACGTCCAAGCCGGTGAAGTTGCCGACGATCAATAATCTGATCATTTCCAACGGCGCGCTGCGCTACGACGATGCGATGGCCAAGACGCATTTCGCCGGGACGGTTTCGACCAGCCAGTCGGTCAACAGGAACGGGCGCGGGACCTTCGTGCTGAACGGCAAGGGGGTGCTGAACGCCGCGCCGTTCGTCGCCAAGGTGACCGGCGGGGCGCTGGTCAATGTCGATGCGTCGCGGCCCTATCCGTTCGACGCCCAGGTCGTCGCGGGGTCCACGAAGCTGGCGGTGAACGGGATCATCGCCCATCCGTTCGACTTCGGCCAGATGTCCGGGCGCCTCTCGGTGAGCGGGCCGGACTTTTCCGACCTCTATCATTTGACCGGCGTCGCCCTGCCCAACACCCCGCCCTACCAGCTGGCGGCCGGCTTCGCGGTGGCCGGCAAGACCTACGCCTTCCGGGGCATCGGCGGGCGGATGGGCGACAGCGACCTGGCCGGGTCCTTGAGCGTCGACGACACGAACGGCCGCCCGTTCGTCACCGCCGACCTGAGCTCGCGGCGCCTGAAGCTGGCCGA
>JALYTR010000474.1 GCA_030854165.1 Pseudomonadota bacterium
CGAGAGCGACGGGTTCAATCGTCTGGTGCTCGAGCTGGGGGTGGCCTGGCGCGACGCGGCGCTGATGCGCGCCCTCGCCCGCTATCGCCAGCAGTCGGGCCTCGATCCGCGCCAAGCGGTCCAGGAAGCCGCCCTTTCGGCCCATCCAGGCGTGACGCGGCTGCTGTTCGACCTGTTCGCCGCCCGCTTCGATCCAGTCGCCGGCGCTTCCATCGAGGCGCGAACCGAGGCCTCGCAGACGCTGCGCCTGACCATCGAGGAAGCCCTGCAGGCGGTCGAAAGCCTGGACGCCGACCGGGTGTTGCGGCGCTTGGCCGCCCTGGTCGTGGCGATCACCCGCACCAACTACTATCAGGCGGATCCCAAGGGCGCCTCCAAGCCCTACATCGCGTTCAAGGTCGCGAGCCGCGAACTGATCGACCTGCCGGCCCCCAAGCCGTTCCGCGAAATCTATGTCTCCGCGCCCAACGTGGAGGCGGTGCATTTGCGGTTCGGGCCGGTGGCGCGCGGCGGCCTGCGCTGGTCGGATCGGCGCGACGACTTCCGCACCGAGGTGCTGGGCCTGGTCAAGGCCCAGCAGGTCAAGAACGCGGTGATCGTGCCGGTGGGCTCCAAGGGCGGCTTCTATCCCAAGGCCTTGCCGCGCGGCGGCGCGCCCGAGGAGACGCGAGCCGAGGCGATCTCGGCCTACAAGACCTTTCTGCACGGCCTTCTGGATCTGACCGACAACATCGACGCCGATGGCGCGGTCGTCCATCCGCGGGGGCTCGTCATCCACGACGCGGACGATCCCTATCTGGTGGTCGCCGCCGACAAGGGTACGGCGAGCTTCTCCGACATCGCCAATCAGGTGGCCGAAGACTACCACTTCTGGCTGGGCGACGCCTTCGCCTCCGGTGGCTCGGTGGGCTACGACCACAAGGACATGGCGATCACCTCGCGTGGCGCCTGGGAGGCGGTCAAGCGCCATTTCCGCGAACTGGGCAAGGACATCCAGCGTGAGCCCTTCACGGTGGCTGGAATCGGCGACATGTCCGGCGACGTGTTCGGCAATGGCATGCTGCTTTCCAAAACGATCAGGCTCAAAGCCGCCTTCGACCATCGGCACATCTTCCTCGATCCCGATCCCGACGCCGCCACGAGCTGGGCGGAGCGCAAGCGCCTGTTCGATCTTTCCCGATCGTCGTGGGAGGACTACGACAAGGCGCTGATTTCGCCCGGCGGCGGGATCTTTCCACGAAGCTTGAAATCGATCGTTCTCACCGAGCCGGTGAAGGCGATGTTGGATGTGAAGGCCGATGCCCTGGGGCCGGCCGAGCTGATGTCGGCCATCCTGAAGAGCCGCGTCGAGCTGCTCTTTCTGGGTGGCATCGGAACCTATGTGAAGGGCCTGACCGAGGCCAATCTCGACGTGGGCGACAAGGCCAACGACGCGGTGCGCGTCAACGGCCGGGACCTCCGCTGCAAGGTGGTGGGCGAGGGCGCCAATCTGGGCTTCACCCAGGCTGGCCGGATCGAATTCGCGCTCGCCGGCGGCCGCATCGACACCGACGCCATCGACAATTCGGCCGGAGTCGATACCTCAGACCACGAGGTGAACATCAAGATTCTCACGGGCATGGCGGAGCGCGCCGGGAAACTGGCGGCCTCCGAGCGGGACGGGCTGCTCGCCTCGATGACCGACGAGATCGCCGGCCAGGTGCTGGCGCACAATTACGATCAGACCCTGGCCCTGTCCCTGCTCGAGGCCGAGGCGGCGGCCGATCTGGAGGCCCAGGTGGCGTTCATGGTCGAGCTGGAAAGCCGCGGGCGCCTGGACCGGAGCCTGGAGGGGCTGCCCGACGCCGCCGCGCTGGCGGCGCGTACGGCGGCCGGCCAAGGCCTCACCCGTCCCGAACTTGCCGTTCTGCTGGCCTACGGCAAGCTCGACCTCTTCGACGACATCATCGCCGGTTCCGCACCGGACGATCCGTATTTCCTGGCCACCCTGGAAGGATATTTCCCCAAGGCGCTGGGCGCCTTCGAAGAGGAAATGAAGCGCCATCGGCTGCGCCGCGAGATCATCGCCACGGTGATCGACAACGATCTGGTCAACCTCTGCGGCCCCACCTTTCCCGGCCGCCTACGCGCCGCGGCGGGGTGCGACACCGCCGCCCTGGTCACCGCCTTCGAAGCGGCGCGTCAGGTGCTGCGCTTTTCCGAGTCCTGGGCGCGGGTGGAGCGGCTGGACGGCAGGGCGCCAACCAGCGGCCAGACGGTGCTGTTTCGCGAACTGGCCTATGTGC
>JALYTR010000475.1 GCA_030854165.1 Pseudomonadota bacterium
GCGGAACACCACGCCCGAGCCGCGCGGCAAGCGGGCGATCACCCTCTCGGGATGCGGCGTGCGGCGGGGATCGGTGAAGAATAGCAGGGGCGGCGGGGCCTTTCGCGAGCCGGCGCGAGCCCTTAGCCTTGAGGCGGCGCGCCACATCGCCTGGAGGTTCGATGCGCTCAATGACCGGCCCCGACGCCCTCGCCGAGATTCGCGGCCGGATGGACCTCGCGGCGCGGGCGGCGGGGCGCGACTCGACCGACGTCGTTTTGACGGCGGTCTCCAAGCAGCAGCCGTGGGACGCGATCGCCCCGGTGCTGGCGGCGGGGCAGGCGGTGTTCGGCGAGAATCGGGTTCAGGAAGCGGCCGGGCGGTGGGCCGGGCGGCGGAGCGGGATCGAGCTTCGCCTGATCGGGCCGCTGCAGAGCAACAAGGCGCGCGAAGCGGCGGAACTCTTCGATGTCATCGAAACCCTCGACCGGGCCAAACTGGCCGCCGTGCTGGCCCGCGAGATCCAGCGCCTCGGCCGCGCCCCGCGTCTCCTGGTGCAGGTCAATACCGGCGAGGAGGCCCAAAAGGCCGGCGTCGCGCCGCGCCAGGCCGACGCCTTCGTCGAGGCGAGCCGGCGGGAGTATGATCTCGAGATCGAAGGGCTGATGTGCATTCCGCCGCCGGGCGAGCCGGCCGGCCCGCACTTCGCCCTGCTGGCCAGGATCGCCGCCCGCAACGGCCTGACGGGGCTTTCCATGGGCATGAGCGCCGATTTCGAGACCGCGATCGCCTTCGGGGCCACCCACGTGAGGATCGGCGCGGCGCTGTTCGGGGCGCGACCGGCGCACGGCTAAGGAGCCGGCTCCGGCGAGATCGCCAGGGCGTCGCCCGGCGCGGCCAGGGCGACGAGGGCCTCCAGATCCGGCCGGGCCAGGGCGACGCAGCCCTGGGTGGGCGAAAAATCGGGCCGCGCCAGATGCAAGAAGATCGCCGAGCCGGCGCCGGGCGTGACCGGCGCGTCGTTATGGCCGATGACCACGACCAGATCGTAGAGATGATCCTCGCGCCACAGGCGGTCGGCGCCCGCGCCATCGGCCAGGGCGACCAGGCGATTGTAGTTTCTGTCCGCCGGCGTTTCGCACCAGCCGTCGTCGGGTGTCAGGGCGCGGGTGGAAAGGCGCGTCGACGGCGCGCCGCCGCGGTCGGGACGGAAGAGGACCAGGCGCAGTGGCCAGATTCCGGCCGGCGAGGCGCCGTCTCCCTCGCGCTTGTCGGCCGCCGCGATCACTCCGCTTCTGCCCAGGGCGCAGCACGCCCGCCGCCCGGCCACGTCCAGGACGCCATCGGCATAGGCGGTGAAGATCATCCCTCGCGCCTCCCGCGCGACAATCTCCCTTTTCGGCCGCGCGCCAACGGTGCATGGTCCGGGCCATGGCTCAACGCAAGACCATCCTGATCATCGACGACGACGCCGACCTTCGCGAATTGCTCGCCGAACAGCTTCAATTGCATGAGGAATTCGACGCGCCGGCGGCGGCGACGGCTGGCGAGGGGGTGCGGATGGCCAGGGAAACCCGCCCCGACCTCATCCTGCTGGACATCGACCTGCCCGACATGAACGGCCGCGAGGCGTGCCGGCTCCTGCGCAACAGCGGGGTGAACGCGCCGGTGATCATGCTCACCGCCGCGGCCGGCGAATCCGACACGATCCTGGGCCTCGATTCCGGGGCCAGCGACTATGTGACCAAGCCTTTCAAGTTCAATGTGCTGCTGGCCCGCATCCGCGCCCAACTGCGCAGCCACGAACAGTCGGAGGCCGCGGTCTTCCGCATCGGCCCCTATGAGTTCCGCCCCGCCGCCAAGATGCTCATCGACGAGAAGGGCAAGAAGGTGCGCCTCACCGACAAGGAGGCCAACATTCTCAAATACCTCTACCGGGCCGGAGCCAAGCCGGTGGCCCGCGACGAACTCCTGGCCCAGGTGTGGGGCTACAACGCCGGCGTCACCACCCACACCCTGGAGACCCATATCTATCGCCTGCGCCAGAAGATCGAGGTCGATCCGAGCCACGCGCGGCTGCTGGTGACGGAGGTCGGGGGGTATCGGCTGGCGCCGTGATAGAAAATTGACGCACCGACGCGCCGCCCTATCTGGAACGATTCATTGCTCAGGTATGAACCGGGTAGAGTCCCGACAGAATAGACCGGGCTGATGGTCGACAGGTTGAATGCATCGCAGGGAGGACCTGGCGATGCCGTTCTTGGAGACCTGTCGTATGGAACAGCGAGTAGGAATGC
>JALYTR010000099.1 GCA_030854165.1 Pseudomonadota bacterium
TCGTCCCCCATGGCCGAGCGCCGGGCGGCGTCCTGCCGCCACTGGCCGCGCAGGGTGTCGAGATCGGGCCAGAAGCCCACCGCCAGGCCCGCGGCGTAGGCGGCGCCGAGGCAGGTGGTCTCGGCCACGGCGGGGCGCACGACCGGCACGTCCAGAACATCGGCCTGGAACTGCATAAGGAAACGATTGGCGGTCATGCCGCCATCGACCTTCAGCAGGGTCAACGCCTGGCCGGAGTCGGCGATCATGGCGTCGACCACCTCGCGGGTCTGCCAGGCGACCGCTTCGAGGGCGGCCCTGGCGATATGCGCCTTGGTGACATAGCCGGTGAGGCCGGCGATCACCCCGCGCGCGTCGGCCCGCCAGTGAGGGGCGAAGAGGCCGGAAAAAGCCGGGACGAAAGAACAGCCGCCGTTGTCGGCCACGCTGGCGGCCAAAGCCTCGATTTCGCCAGCGCTGGCGATCAGGCCGAGGTTGTCGCGCAGCCATTGGACAAGGGCCCCGGCGACCGCGACCGACCCCTCCAGGGCATAGACCGCCGGCGCGCCGCCGATCTTGTAACCGACCGTGGTCAAGAGGCCGTGCGTGGACGCCACCGCGCGCGCGCCGGTGTTCACCAGGAGGAAGCTGCCGGTGCCGTAGGTGCATTTGCCTTCGCCGGGCGAAAAACAGGTCTGGCCGAACAGGGCCGCCTGCTGGTCGCCCAGGGCGGCGGCGACGGGGACACCCTCCAGAAGCCCCCGCGCCATCCCGTAGGTCTCCGCGGACGAGGCGATTTGCGGCAGCATGGCGCGGGGCACGCCGACGGCCTCCAGCAGGCCGTCGTCCCAATCGAGGGTGGCGAGGTTCATTAGAAGAGTACGGCTGGCGTTGGTGACGTCGGTGACGTGGCGGCCGGTGAGCTTCCAGATCAGCCAGCTATCCATGGTCCCGAACAGCAGATCGCCGCGTTCGCCGGCCGCCCGCGCATCATCGATGTTATCGAGCAGCCAACGGATCTTGGGACCCGAGAAATAGGTGGCCAGGGGCAGGCCGGTCAGGCCGCGGAATCGATCCTGGCCTTCGCTTCCACCGAGTTCCTCGACGAACGCGGCGGTGCGGGTGTCCTGCCAGACGATGGCGTTCGCGACGGGCGCCCCGCTCGCCCTGTCCCAGATGAGAGTGGTCTCGCGCTGATTGGTGATCCCCACGGCCGCCAGATCCGACGGGCGTATCCCCAGCTTGACCATGGCTTGGGCTACCGTGGCCTCGACATTGGCCCAGATCTCCAGGGCGTCGTGCTCCACCAAGCCGGGACGCGGGAAGATCTGGAGGTGCTCCTTTTGGGAGGATGCGCGGACCGCGCCGGTCGCGTCGAAGATCATGCAGCGCGAGGAGGTCGTCCCCTGGTCGATGGCGGCAATGTAGCGGGCGGTCATCGGGGACCTTAGCGACTGTCTCGATCCTCGCGGATCATATCGACCGACTCACTCGCGCTCGACAGTCCAAGGGCGCGTATCTCGGCCGCTAGGTCGGCCAGGTGGTTGGGGGGTTCCAACGCCGCCATCTCGAAGATGTCCAGCAACTCTTCCGGCAACAATCGATGCCGCCGCGCCGCCCGTTCGCGAAGCCGTTGAACAACGGGTTCGGGCACGTTTTCGATCGAGAGGTTCATGGGTGTGGTTCCATTTCGGCCTCCAGGTGAATGGCCTCTAGCAGGAATCCCGCGCCGTGGAGGACCAGGATACCGCAAATCGCGTCCAAAAGGCCTGTAACGCGCCGGGCGCCGATGCTACGTCGGCACGCCGCCATTCGCCCTCAGAGGACACGACGTGACCGCAATATCCAATCGTCTCGGCGCGGTTGCCGCCATCGCCGGCCTCGCCGCCTCCGGCGCCATCGCCGCGAGTCCGCCCATGCTGGGGTTCTCGCCGGCCGCCGCGCTGGCGCAGCGGGCCTTGGAGGCGCGGTTCGACGCGGGGCTGTCGGCGACCGATATCTCGGCCCGGCTCAAGCGCATGGCGGCCGAGGCCAACCAAGTGGGCTCGCCGCACGACAAGGCCAACGCCGAGTTCACCCTGGCGCAATACAAGGCCTGGGGCTGGGACGCCCATATCGAAGTTTTCCACGCCCTCTATCCAACGCCCAAGAGCGAACTTCTGGAACTGACGGGGCCTGATAAATTCACCGCCACGCTGACCGAGCCGGCGATCCCCGGCGACGCCACTTCGGCGCGAACCGACGGCGTTCTGCCGGCCTATCTGGCCTATGGCGGCGAGGGCGATGTGACCGCGCCCATGGTCTATGTGAACTACGGCATGCCCACCGACTATGAGCAACTGCAGCGGCTGGGCGTCGATGTGAAGGGCAAGATCGTCATCGTCCGCTACGGGGCCGGCTGGCGCGGCCTCAAGCCCAAGCTCGCATTCGAGCACGGCGCGGTGGGGGCCATCCTCTATTCCGATCCGGCCGATGACGGCTATGGGGCCGGCGACGCCTATCCGGGCGGCGCGTTTCGCCCCGAGCACGGGGTGCAGCGCGGCTCGGTGATGGACATGCCGGTGGAGGCGGGCGACCCGCTCACGCCCGGCTACGGTTCGGTGGAAGGCGCGCCGCGCATCGCCCGGTCCGACGCCAGGACCATCCTGAAGATTCCGACCCTGCCGATTTCCTGGGGCGACGCCCAGCACTTCCTGGCCGCCCTGACCGGCCCAACATCGCCCAAGGCCTGGCGCGGCGCCCTGCCGATCACCTATCACGTGGGCCCGGGGCCGGCGGTCGCCCATCTCGTGGTCCAATCGAACTGGGACCAGAAGCCCCTCTACGACGTCATCGCGACGATCAAGGGCGCGGTGTGGCCCGACCAGTGGGTGATCCGCGGCAACCACCGCGACGGCTGGGTCTATGGGGCCGAGGACCCGCTTTCCGGCCAGACCGCCCTGATGGAGGAGGCCAAGTCCATCGGCGCTCTCGTCAAGACTGGCTGGCGGCCCAAGCGCACCCTGATCTACACGAGCTGGGACGGCGAGGAACCTGGCCTGCTGGGATCCACCGAATGGGCCGAAACCCATGCCAGGGACCTGCAAGCCAAGGCGGTTCTCTACATCAACTCGGACGGCAACAATCGGGGATTCCTGCGGGTGGACGCCAGCTATGCGGCCCAGCGCCTGGCCGACCAGATCGGCGCCGACGTGCGCGATCCGGAAACCGGCGCCAGTGTCCGCGACCGGGCGGCGGCGGCGTTGCAGGTCGCAGCCCTCGCCCCCGGCGCCACCGAGGAGACCAAGGCGCGGGCCAAGAAGGCGGCGGCGGGGGGCGACCTGCCGGTGGGCGACATGGGGGCCGGCTCGGACTATTCGGCCTTTGTCCAGCACCTGGGCGTCGCCTCGCTCAATATTGCCTACGAGGGCGAAGGCCAGTCGAGCGGGGTCTATCATTCGGCCTATGACACCTTCGAACATTACCAGCGGTTCGGCGACCCGGGCATGGTCTATGGGGTGGTGCTGGCCAAGACCGGCGGGCGCCTCGCCCTGCGCGCCGCCGACGCCGATCTCCTGCCGCTGCAGTACGGCGATTTCGCCGACATGGTGGAGAGCGAGGTGGGCGAGCTGAAGAAGCTGCTGGTCACCGAGCGCGAAAAGGCCGTCATGGTGGACAGGCTGCTGGAACAGAAGGCCTTCGCCCTGGCCGCCGATCCCACCCTCCCCTCTGGGCCGCCCGACCGCGAGGCCGAGGTCCCCGCCCTCGATTTCACTCCGCTGGATACCGCCATCGGCCGCCTGAAGGCCAGCGCCGCCGCCTATGACCGGGCCGCCGCCGAGGTCGGGGCGCTGAAGGCCGAACAGCTCGGCAAGGCCAACGCTGTCCTGCAGAGCGTCGAACAAGCGATGACCGACGAACGCGGCCTGCCCGGCCGCCCATGGTATCGCCATCTGATCTACGCGCCGGGCCTCCTCACCGGGTACGGCGCCAAGACCCTGCCGGGGGTTCGCGAAGCCATCGAGGGGCGCCGATGGGCGGAGGCCACGGACTACATCGGCCGCACCGCGGCGGTGCTGGACGGCGTGAGCGCGAAGCTGGACGAGGCGAGAGGCTTGCTGGCGGGATAGGCGGCATTGCGCTTTCGGAAGAACTTCATTACGTCATTACATATATAATGAATTCGGAGACAATTCATGGCGCATGTCGTGACGATCAACCGTCCGGACGTGGTGGCGCTTATCGAGGAGGCGGCCCGCAAGCTAACCGGCGGCAACAAGACCCAGGCGGTCAGCCTAGCCGTGCGCCGACTTCTCGATGCGGACGCCCGCGCGCAATCCTTGTTTGGGGCTCATCGCGGCTCGGTTCGGGTTCGCGATGGCGTCGATCTCACCGCTCCTGTTCTGGACGTCGAGCCTGACGCCGAGAGCGGCCTTGAAGTCGAACGGTGAGCGAAAGCCTTCTGCTCGACACCCACATCGCCCTGTGGCTCGACACCGGGGACGAGAAACTGCGCCTTCCGACCCGTGCCCTGATCGACGACTGTTGGCGCGGTGGGGGGACTATCTTCCTGAGCGCGGTCAGCGCCTGGGAGATCGCCTTGCTCGTCGATAGCGGGCGGATCGATCTCGATCTTCCCGTTGCGGGATGGGTGGATCAATTCCTCGCGCGGCCGGGGGTCGAAGCCGCCCCGCTCGACTGCCGCGCGGCCTCCAGAGCCTATGATTGGCGCGATCTCCGACATCGAGATCCGGCCGACCGCCTGTTGATCGCCACCTCGATCGAACTTCACTGCCCGCTGGTCACCTACGATGAGCGAATCGCGCGCTTCGGCCGCGAACATGGCCGGCAATACGGATTCGCCGTCGCCTGACCGGCGTTTCCGCTCCCCGTCGATCCGGGCTAAGGGAGCGCGGCATGATCCGCCAGCGCCGCACTCGCATCGTCGCCACCCTGGGACCCGCCAGCCGCGCGCCGGCCATGGTGGCGCAGTTGGCGCGGATCGGGGTGGACGTGTTCCGCCTCAATTTCAGCCACGGGGTTCACGGCGACCATGCCGCCGCCCTGAAGGCGGTGCGAGCGGCCGAGGGCGTCGTCGGCCGCCCGCTGGCGGTGCTGGGCGACCTGCAGGGGCCGAAGTTCCGCCTGGGCCGGTTCGCCGGCGGATCGATCGCCATCGCGCCGGGCCAACGCCTGCGGCTCGATCTGGACCCGGGGCCCGGCGACCGCCATCGGGTTCGACTTCCCCACCCCGAGATGTTCAAGGTGTTCGAGCCGGGCGTCCAGGTGGTGCTGGACGACGGCAAGGTGCGCCTGGTCGTCCGCGCCGCCGGCAAGGACTTTGCCGAGGTGGAGGTGGTGAGCGGCGAGGCGCTCTCCGACCACAAGGGCATCGCCGTTCCCGGCGCCACCATTCCCGTGCCAGCCTTGACCGTCAAGGATCGCGCCGATCTCGATTTCGCCCTGCGCATTGGTGTCGACTGGATCGCCCTGTCGTTCGTGCAGCACGCCGCCGACATGGCCGACCTGCGCCAACTGGTGGAAGGGCGCGCCTCGATCCTGGCCAAGATCGAGAAACCCGCCGCCCTCACCCATCTGGAGGAAATCCTCGACGTGAGCGACGGGCTCATGGTGGCGCGCGGCGACCTGGGCGTGGAACTCGCCCCCGAGGACGTGCCGGTAGCTCAGAAGACCATCGTGCGGGCGGCCAGGCGGCGCGGCGCGCCGGTGATCATCGCCACCCAGATGCTCGATTCCATGACCGTCAACGCCTCGCCCACCCGCGCCGAAGCCTCGGACGTGGCCAACGGCGTCTATGAAGGGGCCGACGCCCTGATGCTGTCGGGGGAAACGGCGGCCGGGGCATGGCCGCGCGAGGCGGTGGCGATGATGGACGCCATCATCCGAAAGGCCGAGGCCGACCCCATGTGGCCTGGCCTGATGCGGGCCGAGCACGGGACCGACAATGACGAGGACGTCGACGCGCTCATCGCCGCCGCCACCCGCGCGGCCGAGGCGCGCTCCACCGCCTGCCTGGTCGCCTACACAACCACCGGGGCCACGGCGCGGCGCCTGGCCCGGGAGCGTCCGGCTCATCCGATCCTGGCCATCGCTCCGGATCTGGACATCGCGCGGCGCCTGGGTCTGGTGTGGGGTGTCGAGCCCCGCGTCGCTTCTCAGCCGCGCGGCATCGCCGCCATGACCGACGAGGCGGCCCATCTGGCCGCCGACCTCGGACTTGCCGAGCCCGGCGCCCGTGTGCTGATCATCGCCGGACCCCCAATGGGCGCGCCCGGCGCCGCCAATCTGCTGCGCATCGCCCACGCCCCCCGCGCGCGGGGCGGCAAAGCCGTCGATGGGGCCGTGGAACCGACGCTCGCCCAGAACGCTAACCGCTAGAGCGCTTTGTCGCAAAAGTGGGAACTGGATTTGCGGTCGGAAAGCGCTCAAGCGTTTGGGATAGAGCCTGTTTATCCCGATCAGGTTGATTGGGCCCGATCGGGACAGGCTCTAGCCGTTTGTTCACGCTCTGCTAGGGTCGGGGTCTGGACGGTCGATCACGGGGATCGGTGACAAGAAGGGGCCTTGCGCCAAACCGACGCCGACGCATGGACCAGCCCGCCGATTTTCACCTCGACGAGACCGAACACGGCGCCACCGCCGTCCTCACCGGCGACTGGACGGCCGTGGACATGGGTCTGGCCAGCCAGAGGCTCCGTGAGGCGGTCGCCGGCGGAAAGGCGGTGGCGATCGATCTGACGGGGCTTGATCGGTTCGACACCTCCGGAGCCTATGAGGTTTTGCGCGCCTCCGAAGACCTCGCGGGGCCCGGCCGCATCGTCGCCAACCCGCGAATTGACCGGCTGCTGGACATGGTCCGCAACGCCATCAAGGCCGAGCCGACCCCGCCGACCCGTCAGCGCTCTTTCTACGATCTCTTCGACCGCATCGGCCGCGGCGTGGTCGATATCGGGCTTACGGTCGTCGACACCCTGGTCTTCAACGGGCATCTGGTGATCGCCACCTGGCGCGCCGCGACCAACCCCGGCAAGATTCGCTGGGCGTCCATCTTCTCGCTGGCCGAACGGGCGGGCCTCGACGCCATGCCGATCGTGGCGGTCACCACCTTCTTCATCGGCGCGGTCGTCGGCCTGCTCGGAGCCAACCTGCTCTCGAAGTTCGGCGCCCAGGTGTTCGCGGTGGAGCTGATCGGCGTCTCGGTGCTGCGTGAATTCAACATCCTGATCACCGCCCTGTTGCTGGCCGGCCGCTCCGCCTCCTCGTTCGCCGCCGAGATCGGGGCGATGAAGATGAATCAGGAGATCGACGCCATGGAGGTGCTGGGTGTCGATCCCTTTGACGCCCTGGTGTTTCCCAGATTCATGGCCCTGCTGCTGACCATCCCGCTCCTGACTTTCGTCGCCACCCTGGCGGGATTGGCGGGGGGCCTGGCGGTTTCGTGGTCGGTGCTCGGCATCGGCCCGACGGTGTTCTTCCAGCGCCTGATCGACAACGTCGGGCCGATCTCCTTCTGGG
>JALYTR010000476.1 GCA_030854165.1 Pseudomonadota bacterium
CGCGCGGCCGTCGAAATAGGGCCGGGCGTCGCCGCTAAGGCCCTCCAGGCTGTCGAGAGCGTTCTTGACCAAGCCCGACACCGACCCATGGTAGCCAGGGGTGGCGACGATCAGGCCGTCGGCGCGCCGCACCGCCTCCAGCAGGCGGTCCCGCTCTGGGTGCGGTCCTGCGTCGTCGGGGTTGTAGATCGGCAGCGCGGCCATGAAGGCGCCGCCGAAAAGCTCGCTCGTCGCGCCGGCGTCCTCCGCCCAGGCCAGGGCGCGGGCCAGGGCGGTCTCGCTGGTCGAGCCGGGCCGCACCGTCCCGCCCAGGCCGACGATGAAGGGGCGTGGCGTGGAGGTCACCCGGCCGCCCGCTCCGCCTTCCTGGCCGCGTAATGGGCTTTCACGCGATCCAGGCCCTCCGCATACTTGTCGGCCGCCGCCTCGCGCAGCTTGGGGATGTGGTAGGGGGGGAAGAGGTCGTTGTCGGCGGGATAGTCGCGCAGCACCTTCTTGGCCAGGGTCACCTTGTGGACCTCGGTGTGCCCGTCGGCGATGCCCATGACCATGGCGCCGGTGATCATCCCCATGAACGGCATTTCGTTGGAGACGCCGAGAGCCCCATGGATGTGCAGGGCCGCCGCGGCGATGTCGTGATACACCTTGGGCATGGCCACCTTGATGGCCGCGATGTCCTTGCGCACCGCCTTGTAGTCACCCAGCCTGTCGATCTTCCAGGCAGTCTGCAGGACCAGCAGACGGAACTGCTGGAGTTGGATCCAGGCGTCGGCGATCTGTTCCTGGACCATCTGCAGGTCGGCCAGGCGCCCATCGCGGGTCTGGCGCGACACGGCCCGCCGGCACATCAGGTCGAAGGCGTGCTGGCAAGCGCCGACGGTGCGCATGGCGTGATGCACCCGCCCGCCGCCCAGTCGCGTCTGGGCGATGATGAAGGCGCCGCCCCGCTCGCCCAGCAGGGCGTCGGCCGGCACATGAACGTCGGTGTAGCGGATATAGCCGTGGCTCCCCTCGCCTTCGTGGTCGCCGACCCCGATGTTGCGAATGGTCTCGACCCCGGGGGTGTCGGTGGGGACCAGGAAGATCGACGTGCGCCGGTAGGCATCGGCCGCGTCCGGGTCGGTGATCGCATAGACGACCAGGATCTGGGCGTAGCGCGAATTGCTGGAAAACCATTTCTCGCCATTGATCACCCACTCGCCCCCGACAAGTTCGGCCCGGGTCTTGAAAGTGAGCGGGTCGGAGCCGCCGGTCGGCTCGCTCATCGAAAAGGCCGAGCGAATATCGCCGTTTAACAGTGGCTTAAGCCACTTTTCCTTCTGCGCCGGCGTCCCATAGTGGGCGATGATCTCGGCGTTGCCGGTGTCGGGCGCCTGGCAGCCGAACACGGTGGGTGCGAGGCTGTTGCGACCGAGCTTCTCGTTGATCAGGGCGAGCTTGAGCTGACCAAAGCCCTGGCCGCCCAGTTCGGGGCCCAGGTGACAGGCCCACAGGCCCTGGTCGCGGACCTTTTGCTGCAGGGGCTTGATGAACTCCTCGCGCCCGGCCGAACCGTAAATCGTCATGCCCAGGTGGGAGACGGGCTCGACCTCCTCGGCCATGAATTCCTCGATCCAGTCTAGCTTCTTTTGAAACTGAGGATCGGTCTCGAAATCCCAGGCCATGACGCGGCTCCTCTAAACAGCGGGCGACCTTGACGCCTCGCGCCACGCCATGCAACCCAAACCAAACGCCTGTTTGAGCTGACCGATCGGCAAATCTTTACTGATGGAGCCTTCCTCATGAGCGCCGCCAAATCGGGGCTGTCCAAGGGCCGCCTCAAGCATATCGACGCCTTTCTCCAGGCCCGCTACATCGACACCGGCCGCCTGCCGGGCGCCTTGACCCTGGTGGCGCGGCGCGGCGAGGTGGCGCATCTGGGCGTGCTCGGCGCCGCCGACGTGGCGCGCGGAACGCCACTGACGGAAGAGACGATCTTTCGCATCTATTCGATGACCAAGCCGCTCACCAGCGTCGCCCTGATGATGCTGGTCGAGGAAGGCGCGATCGCTTTGGACGATCCGGTTGAAAGATTCATTCCCGCCTGGCGGGATCTGGGTGTTTTCGTCGCCGGCGCGCCGCCGCTCTTCCAGACCCGCCGTCCCGAGCGGCCAATGCTCGTCGTCGATCTGCTGCGTCACACCTCGGGGCTCACCTACGGCTTCCAGGCCCGAACCAACGTCGACGCGGGATATCGAAAGGCGAGGATCGGCGAACTGGCGGGCCCCTTGACC
>JALYTR010000477.1 GCA_030854165.1 Pseudomonadota bacterium
GTTCCGCGCCCGGAACCTTTGCCAGCGCCATCGTTCGTCTGGCCGCGCCCGGTCACGCCGCCGCGATCGACGAATACGAAGCGATGATGGCGCGGGAGTGGGCGACCTAAAAGGGATGGAATCCAACCCTCGGCGCCGACGTCGAAATGTCTCCACGGCTCGTGAACTGCCGCGACATTGAGGGCCATCAACGGACGTTGCGAACGACGCAGACGGGGTGGGAAGCGGACGTTTTCGTTCACATTGAGATCGATGTGGATTAGCTTGCCGAGCATGCAAAATGCAATCGCGATAGCATTCGCCTCCTTCTGGCTCGCCGCTTGCGGGCCGGTCGTCACCGCCTCAAATCGGATAACATCTCCAGACGGTCACTGGGCGGCCATCGTAGAGTCGAAGCAATGGAGCGGTCCTGGTAACGCTTTTGATGCAACCCAAATCGAGTTGCAACAAGCCAACGCTCCGCCGTTTGAGATTCTTGGCTTCACCCATGAATACGCTACCATGAAAATTCGATTGGTTTGGACAAGTCCTCAGCATCTTGATGTTCAATTTGGTCCCAGTGGCCGCAAGTGTGATCACGTCGATATGACATTTCAAGCCATCCAAGCAGCAGGAATCGAGATTACGACCAAGCCGTTTCCGGATCCTGCAAACACAGTTCGCTGTTAGTGATTGCCCCTCTTGAACGACCGCATTGGGTCGGTTCTCACCCTTGGCTCCCGGCCGGAAAGTCGACGTCGTCGAGTAGGACCAAGTGTCAGATATTATCACTCGCTTCGGATCCGCGAGTTAAGGGGCCGTCCCGCCACAGCCCCGCCGCGCGCCGCCGAATCGAACCCAGCCTCACCCCGCCCCCCGGTCCCAGATCGACTCGAATGCTCCGTCGCCCATGAGCCGCCTAGCCGGGCTGTCCTTGTCGATGTGGCCGATCAGGCCGCGGTAGACGCCGTAGCCGATCAGCTCCTGGAGGCGGGGCGAAAACTGGCGCACCAGGCTGGGCGCAAGCCCCAACTGCTGGTTCTCCTGCTGGCGGATGAAGCCGGCGCAGTAGTTCATGGCGATGCCGGTGCGTCGTGCGTCGGTCGTGTTGGCGCCGCCGCCGTGCCACAGGGCGCCGTCCCAGATCAGCACGCTTCCCCTGGCCATTTCGGCGGGGACGGTCTCATAGGCGCCGCCGTATTCCGGATTGCCCCGCCTGTGGCTGCCGGGAACCAGGCGGGTGGCGCCGTTGGCGGCGGTGAAGTCGGTGAGCGCCCACATGGAGTTGCAGACGATGGGCGCGTGGGGCTTTTCCAGGGGAATGACCATGTCGTCGGCGTGGATCGGCTGGGCGGCCTCCCCCGGATCGATGGCGATGGAAGACAGCGACGAGATCAGGCAACCAGGATCCAGCACGCCCTCGACGATCGGCAGCACCGAGGCGTGCACCGGCACGCGGGCGAACACCGGGTCGCGGGCCAGCAGGTTGTAGATGCGCACCGTGCGATGGCCCTCGAAGCCGTTCATCGCCGGTTTGGCGTCCAGCTCGCGCTCCAGCCGGGTCAGCGCGGTGTTCAGCGCCTCGATCAGCGCGGGTTCGATGGCGTTCTCGACGATGGTGTAGCCGTCCTGGCGCACCTCTTCGATGTGTCGCGCCCGCGCCGCCTCGTCCATGCCGTTCTCCCTGTCTCAGGCCGGACCTTAAGCCGCTGCCGGGGCTAAGACGAGCAGGGTGCTGGCGGCGCGGGTGCTTAAGGTCAGCATGGCGCGCCGCGCGAAGGTCTGCATGGCCGAAGTCGACGGGTCGCGGCTGTCCTCCCAGACCCCGTGGCTGGCATAGCGGGTGATCAGCAACAGATGTCGATGCCCAGGCGTGTCGCCGGCGCGGGGAGAGGTCAGCTCGAACAGCCCGAAGATCTGCGCGTCGAACCGGCTCTCGAAATCCGGCCAGGCCTCGGCCGACAGAGCGATGAATTCGTCAAATGCTGAACTATCCACCTCGAACCAGCGATGCACATAGATGCCGCCGGGCTTGAGGAGCGCACCAGGCGTTGGCCGAACGGTGGGCGCGAGTTCGTCGGCCTCGCAGGCGATCACCTCTGGCGCCCGGGCTAGCGCCTGCAACGCCGCCGGATCGCCGCGCTCGACCAGCAAGGCCGCCCGCGACGCCTCCCAGCCCAGCTGCGGCGTGAACAGCCCGACGACCTTGCCGCCCTCCGTCAGGCCGGACGCGCCCAGGCGGTTGACGAACCCGGCCCGCGCCGCGGGTCCACGTTTCAGGGTCAGGGTGAGGT
>JALYTR010000478.1 GCA_030854165.1 Pseudomonadota bacterium
GGAGCGCGGGCGTAGCTCAGTGGTAGAGCACAACCTTGCCAAGGTTGGGGTCGAGAGTTCGAATCTCTTCGCCCGCTCCAGATTTCGTGGCGAAATACAAACGTTTACAAGCCACGCCGCAGGGCGATTGTCGCTTACGGCGGTGCGCTCAATTGATAATGTAAGCTCCTTGTAAGCGGTGGAAAGAGGCCCCCTCAGATGGGCGACCGCGCTTGCGGCGGTGTTGTAACCAATCAGAGATTTCCTGCCGCGACACTTGACCAGCCTTGTTGTGGCCGGCCGCCAGATGGCGCATCCAACTACGAATCTGGGGGTCGGGCGTTCGAATCGCTCCGAGAGCGCCAAAGTTACTCAACAAAATCAGTATCATGGGCTGTTACCAGCGGCCAGTCCCCGACTAGACGACCCTATTGGTCGCGGCTTTAGTCGGGGGAAATTTCCTGATCGAGGCGCCTCTCGGTTTCTAAAGCCCTGCTAACAAAGGAAGGCCGCGAGGAGCCCGCGCGGAGCGCGTGGCGGGAAGCGCCGTCGAGCGGCCGAGCGACGCCCAAAGGCGCGCGTTAGCGGCGCGCCCGCAGGAGCAGCGGAGCTGCGGGACCGAGCGCGATCGCTCGGCCGTTCTCCTCCGCGATTGTTCATTCATTGGATCGGCCTCCGAAGGCAGAGGTCACAGGTTCGAATCCTGTCGAGTGCGCCAATTTCTCACATAGAATCAGTGGAATAGCAAGAGCGTTAGGACGCCCGTTCGGGCCTGTGGCGCTCGCGGAAGCACTGCGGAAGCAGGTTGTGACGAACGCCGGCGCGTAATGGCGGAGAGCTGTTGCGTGGGTTCGTACCATTGCAAATCCAATCCAAGGGGGGGCCGGTCGATTCCATGAAACCTCCCGCCCGCGCGCCTCGCGTTGAAGGCTGGTTCGCCGACGGCTCGGCTTGATTTGATGGTGGATTAGCCGGAGTTGGGGCGTCGTCTCGTCAGTGATAACCGATGTCGGCCCGGGCCTTGCCCCGGAACACCCAGTACGACCAGCCGGTGTAGAGCAGGATCACCGGCAGCAGGAAGAGCGTCCCGATTAGCAGGAAGGCTTGGGTGCTTTCCGAGGAAGCGGCCTGCCAGAGGGTGTAGCGGTGCGGGACGATCATCGGCCACAGGCTGATGGCGATGCCGACATAGGAGAGCAGGAACAGCCCGATGGCCCAGGCGAAGGGCGAGGCGTCCGCCCCGTGGCCCTTCAACGCCCGCCACTCGAAGATTGCGAACAGGGCCGTCAGGATTGGGACCGGCGATAGATAGAGGGTGTTCGGCCAAGTGAACCAACGCCGCCCGATGTCCGGGTCGATGAAGGGGGTCCAGAGGCTGACGCCAGCGATCGCGACGAGGACGCCGATCAGCGCCCAGCCCGCTAGACGGCGGGCCATCGCCTGCAACTCGCCCTCGGTCTTCAAGATCAGCCAACCCGCGCCGAGAAGGCCATAGCCGAACATCAGCGCGACGCCGGTCAGGGAGGAGAACACGGTGAAGCAGTCGAAGCTTGAGCCTACGAAATGCCGCCCATCGACCTTGAAGCCTTGGATGAAGGCGCCGAGCGTGACGCCCTGGGCGAATGTTGCAATCGCCGAGCCATACACGAACCCGTGATCCCAGAAGCTCTTGTGCTCGGCGTCTCGGTAACGGAATTCGAAGGCCACGCCGCGGAAGACCAGGGCCAGCAGCATCAAGGCGATCGGAAAATAGACTGCCGGAATGATGATCGCGAACGCGAGAGGAAAGGCGGCCAGCAGCCCCACGCCGCCCAGGATGAGCCAGGTCTCGTTTCCGTCCCAGATCGGGGCGATGGAGTTCATGATCAGGTTGCGCGACGCTGTATCGGGTGCGAAGCCAAACAGCATGCCGACCCCAAGATCGAAACCGTCCAGCAACACGTAGAGGAAGACGCCGAGACCCAGGATGCCCGTCCAGATCGGCACGAGGTCCAGAGGAGTCGCCATCATGGCTGGTTCCCCTCCACCGACGACGGCAAGGCGACGACCGGAGCGCTGGGTCGGCCGCTCTCGATGGGCCCCTCGGTCGCCGGCTGATCGAAGCCTCGCCTTACGATGCGCGCCATGAGCAGGCCGCCGGCTGGGAACATGATCAGATAGGCGACGATGTAACCGGCGAAACTGAGCGCGACGTCCCCACCGGTCAGGGACGGCGAGACCGAGTCGGCGGTGCGCAGTAGGCCGTAGACCGTCCAGGGCTGGCGCCCGACCTCGGTCGTGGTC
>JALYTR010000479.1 GCA_030854165.1 Pseudomonadota bacterium
GCGAGGGGTGCGTCGGCGGGCCGGCCGTCGACCTCGGCGTAGAAGAAGGTCGCGGTGAAGGCGCCGTTTTCCATGTAGCTTTCCAGCTTGGTCATGTTGACCCCGTTGGTGGCGAAGCCGCCCAGGGCCTTGTAGAGCGCCGCCGGAATGTTGCGCACCCGAAAGGCGAAGCTGGTGATGGAGGGCGCGCCGCGAGCGGGGGCCGGCGGATGGGGATCGGCCGACATGACCAGAAAGCGCGTGGTGTTGTGCGCCGCGTCTTCGATATCGGTCATCAGTATGTCGAGGCCATAGAGCCGGGCGGCGAGGGCTGGAGCAATGGCGGCGCGCGTGGAATCGGGGTTTTCGGCTAAGGCCCGGGCGGCGCCGGCGGTATCGCCGGTCGGCTCGGTGCTCACACCCAGGCGCCGTAGCGCCTTGCGACACTGGCCAAGGGCGATCGGCATGCTGGTCACCGTGCGGACGTCCTCAAGCCGCGTTCCCGGGTTGGCCATGAGCTGGAAGCGGATCGGCTTGAAACGCTCGCCGACGATCCTGAGCCCCGAAGCGGGGAGCAGATGGTGGACGTCGGCCACCCGTCCGGCGATGGAGTTTTCCACCGGGATCATGGCCAGGGCGCAATCGCCGCGTTTCACCGCCTCGAAGGCGTCCTCGAAGGCCGCGTGGGGGACGGGATCGTGGCCTGGAAAATAGGTCCGGCACGCCTCGTCGCTGTTGGCGCCGGGCTCTCCCTGGAAGGCGATCCGGCGTTTGCCGCTCACGGCTGGTTCTTGAGGTTTTCGCGAGCGTAGGCGCGCGCCGCTTCCAGGTCGGCGGGCGTATCGACCGAGATCGGCGCGGCGGCGATGACCGTCGCCCAGATGCAAAGGCCCAGCTCCAGGGCGCGGAGCTGTTCCAGCTTTTCCCGCCGCTCAAGTGTGGAGGGCGGAGCGGCGTTGAAGGCGATGAGGGCCGCACGGCGATAGGCGTAGAGGCCCACGTGGCGCCAGATCGGCTCATCGCCATGCAGGGTGGAGCGCGTGAAGTAGAGCGCCCGCCCGGCCGCGTCGCCCTCGCGCATGGCCAGCACGGCCTTGACCACATCGGGATTGGCGCGGTCGGCGGCGGCGGTCTCCGACGCGACCACCGTGGCGATGTCACAGTCGGGCTCTTCGCCGAGCAGGCCGACGCAGGCCGCCAGCACGTCGCCCTCCACGAAGGGCATGTCGCCCTGCAGGTTGATGACCACGTCATGGCGCCCGTCTGGGTCGATCTCGGCAAGAGCAGCTAGAATGCGGTCGGAACCGGAAGGAAGGTCCGGTTCGGTGTGCACCGCGTGGCCGCCTGCCGCCCTCACCACCCGGACGATCTCGGCATCGCCCGCCGCGACGACCACCGGCCCGATGGCGGCGGCCATGGCTCGGCGCATCACGCGCACGATCATGGGCTCGCCCGCGATGTCGGCGAGGGGCTTTCCCGACAGCCGGGTGGCGGCCATGCGGGCCGGAATAAGGACGATTGGGTTCATGGATCAGCGGTTGGCGGGCGTGGTCCGAGGGGGCGTTTGCGCCCGCGCCGGTAGCGTGTAAGAGACCCCGACGCAACCGAGGCGACCCTGGCGGGTCTCATCGCCTCGCTTTGAATGAAACCTCACGGGGCCAACGACCAGAAATGAGCGATCTTTCCACCAACAAGATCCTCGCCGCTGTGCTCGCCACGGGGCTTGTTATCGTGGGCCTCAACGCGATCATCCCGGAGTTCTTTCAGAAGACACCCCCCGCCAAGCCCGGTTATCTGATCGCCGTTGCGCCCGACCTCGCCGGCGGCGCCGCCGAGGCGCCCGACGTGCCGCCCGACTGGGGAATGGTGCTCAAGACCGCTGACCCCGCGGCGGGCGAAGCCAAGACCGCCGCCTGCAAATCCTGCCACAACTTCGATCCGGCCGGGACCAACGGCATCGGCCCGGGCCTCTTCGGCGTCGTCGGACGCAAGCCCGGCAGCCACCCGGGCTTTTCCTATTCACCGGCCATGCTCGCCTTTTCCGCCAAGCAGCCGATCTGGGACTTCGACCACGTCTATGAATTCATCGCCGGGCCCCAGAAGTATCTGCCCGGAACAAAGATGACTTTCATCGGCCTCAAGCAGCCGCAGGACCGGATCAACGTCATCGCCTATCTGCATACCCTGGGCTCCAGCCTGCCGATCCCGGCCCCCAAACCTCAGGCCAAGTCGACCGCGGCGCCGGCCGCCGGACCCGTCGGCGCGCCCGCTCAGGGCGCCGC
>JALYTR010000480.1 GCA_030854165.1 Pseudomonadota bacterium
ATCCGGAGGCGCGGGTTCGGCTCACCACGCCGACGGGCCAGGCGGTCATCGCGCGGGCCGACCCGGGCGGGCGCTGGCGTTTCGTGCTGGCGTCCGCGCCGGGGATGCGTCTGTTCGGCCTGGCCATGATCGAGGGCCCGCGGACCCTCCAGGCCGAGGGATATCTGGCCGTCACGCCGCGCGACGAGGCGGTTCAGCTCCGCGCCGGGGCCGGCGCGCGCGCATTCACGCCTGGGGGGGTCCTGCGCCTCCTCGCCGTGGACTACGACCGCAAGGGCGGGACGGTGGTCTCTGGAACCGGCCGGCCGGGAGACACCGTCAGCGTACGGATCGACGGTCTCCAGAAGGGGAGAATCGCGGCCGACGCGGCTGGACGATTCACTCTGGCCCTCGATGAGCCGCTGAGCGGCGGCGATCACCGGGTGGAAGCAGACGACGCCGCCGCCCGCGCCGAGGCGGCCATCTCCATCTCGCCGCCCGCGCCGCTTGAAAGGGCGGCGTTCGCCGCCTCGATCATCCCGTCAGGCTGGCGGATCGATTGGATGACGCCCGGCGGCGCCGTGCAGACCACCCTGCTGATCGCGCGCGCCAAGGACAACCTCGCGCAAGGTCGTCCATGAGAGAGCTCAGTCCGGTCGGCGATCGCCGCATGGCCACGCCCGGCGGCGTTGGCGCGCCCGCGGCGAAGTTTGACTTCTGGAGCTCGATGGCCGATCTGATCCGGCTGGTCCTGCGCTCCAAGGCCAGGGGTCTCAAGACGCGCCTTGGCGCCGCCCTCGCCCTGGTCCTGATCGGCAAGTGGACCGGCGTCATCGGCCCCCTGTTCATCCAGCGGGCCATCGACCAGCTCAACCGCGGCCGGCCCACCGACCAGGCGGTGTTCGTCGCCTTCGCCGGCCTAGTGATCGGCTGGGTGTTGCTGCGCTTCGTCGCCGGGACGGCGCCCTATCTACGCGACGCCATCTTCACCCCCGTCTCGCAACAGGCTCTGGCGCGCTCGGCCACCGAGGCTTTCGCCCATTCCCTTTCCCTGTCGGTCAATTTCCACCAGGGCAAGCAGACCGGCGCCTTGGCGCGGGTCATCGATCGCGGTGCGCGGTCGGCCGATTTCCTGCTGCGCAGCGTGGTCTTCAACCTTGGACCCACCGTCCTTGAACTGGCGATGGCCGCCTTCGTGCTGACCAGCCGGTTCAGCTGGCGGCTGGCCGGCGTCGCCATCGCCACCATCGCCATCTACATCGCCTTCACCTTCACCATCTCCGACTGGCGCATCAAGCACCGCCGGGCCCTCAACGACGCCGATGCCGACGCCGCGGGCCTCGCCGTCGACGCCCTGATGAACTTCGAGACCATCAAGACCTTCGGGGCCGAACAGCGCTTGGTCGATCGCTACGGAGCGACCCTGGCAGGCTATGTCCGCGCCGCCGTCCAGTCCAACAATTCCCTCCAACTCCTCAACGGCATCCAGTCGGTGGTGCTGAACCTGGGACTGGTGCTGATCGCCATCCTGGCCGGCCTCGACGTGCTGCACGGAAAGATGAGTCTTGGCGGGATCACCGCCTGCATCCTCATTCTCCAGCAGGTTTATGCGCCCCTCTTCACCCTCGGCTTCAACTACCGCGAAATCCGCCAGTCGTTCATCGACATGGAGCAGATGCTCGACCTGCTGGCGGTGCGTCCGGAGATCGTCGATTCAGCCGACCCGCGGCCCCTGCCGCCGGCCTCGGGGGCGGGCGCCGAACTGGTTTTCGACGCCGTCTCCTATCGCCATGACGCCCGCTCGGTGGGCCTGGAGGCGATCAGCTTCACCACGCCGCCGGGCACGACCACCGCCCTGGTCGGCCCTTCCGGCTCGGGAAAGACCACCACGGTCCGTCTCGCCCTACGCCTGATCGATCCGCAAGGCGGCCGGGTGAGGCTGGACGGGGTGGATCTGCGCGACGCCGGCCTCGCCTCGCTGCGCAAGGCTGTCGCCCTGGTGCCGCAGGATGTGGCCCTGTTCAACGACACCCTCTACGCCAACATCGCCTTCGCCGATCCCGCCGCCAGCGAAGCGGCGGTGTGGGCCGCCGCCGAGGCGGCCGAACTGGCGCCCTTCATCGAGACCCTGCCCCAGCGGATGCAGGCGCGGGTGGGCGAGCGGGGCCTCAAGCTATCGGGCGGCGAGCGCCAGCGGGTGGGATTGGCCCGCGCCCTTCTGGCGAATCCCCGCCTCCTGGTTCTGGACGAAGCGACCAGCGCCCTGGACGGGC
>JALYTR010000100.1 GCA_030854165.1 Pseudomonadota bacterium
CGGGTGGGCCGGGTTCCTGAATTTCGCGGGGCGGGCAGGCACAAGGGTGGCCAGCATGGCGGAAGGTCGGCTCAGCAGACGGCGATTGTTGACGGCGGGCGCGGTGCTGGGAACCGCGCCGCTGGGCGCCGCGGCGGCCGTGATCGGCGGCGACGGGACGCCCTGGGCGCCCAATGAAGCGGCTTATCCGCTGACCGCCGATCCCGCCAAGCGCTACGGTTTCTTCACCCAAGCCGAGGCGGCTTTCATTGAGGCGGCGACGGCCAGGATCATTCCCGCCGACACCCTGGGCCCTGGCGCCCTCGAGGCGAACGTGCCGGTCTTCATCGACCGCCAGCTCGCCGGCGAATTCGGCCAGGCGACGCGCTGGTACATGAAGGGGCCGTGGGCGCAGGGCGAGAAGACGCAGGGCTATCAGAGTCGTTACACGCCCGCCCAGATGTACCGTGCCGCCATCAAGGCCATCGACGGCGAGGTCGGCCGCGCCTCCAACACCCGCTTCGCCAAGCTGAAGGGTGAAGACCAGGATGCCTTCCTCAAACGCCTGGAAGGCGGCGAGGTTCGGTTCGCCGATGTGGACGCCAAGGCCTTTTTCGCCCTGTTCCTGCAGAACGTCATGGAGGGGTTCTTCTGCGACCCCATTCATGGCGGCAACCTGGGCATGGCCGGCTGGAAGCTGATCGGCTTTCCCGGCGCGCGCTACGATCATCGCGACTGGGTTCTGCAATACGGCAAGCCCTACCCGCTGCCACCGGTATCGATCGCCGGTCGGCCGGGCTGGTCGGTCAAGGAGGGCTGAATCGGTGACCCAGGTGCTGCCCAAGGTCGATGCGCTGCTGATCGGGTTCGGCTGGACCGGCGCCATTCTGGCCCAGGAACTGACCGACGCCGGCTTGAACGTCCTGGCCCTCGAGCGGGGCCAATGGCGCGACACACCCACCGACTTCGCCACAAGCTTCGCCCAGGATGAACTGCGCTATTACTGGCGCAAGGAATTGTTCGAGCGTCCGGCCCACGACACCCTGACGGTGCGTAACACCCTCGCCCAGACCGCACTTCCCATGCGCGCGCTTGGCTCGTTTCTGCCAGGCTCCGGGGTGGGCGGCGCGGGCATTCACTGGAACGGCCAAGTCTGGCGCTATCTGCCCTCCGATCTGGTGGCCAAGAGCCACAACATCGCCCGCTATGGCAAGGCGGCCATTCCCGCCGACATGACCATCGCCGACTACGGCGTCACCTACGACGAGCTCGAGCCCTATTACGACAAGTTCGAATATCTGTGCGGCGTCTCGGGCAAGGCCGGCAACATCAAGGGGGCCATCCAGGCGGGCGGCGATCCCTTCGAGGGGCCCAGGAGCCGCGACTATCCCAATCCGCCCCTCGACATGCCGTATGGGCCGACCCTGTACGGCCAGGCGGCGGCGTCGCTGGGAATGCATCCCTTCCCGCACCCGGCGGGCAACATGTCGCGGCCCTACACCAACCCCCTGGGCGCCCAGCTTGGCCCTTGCACCTATTGCGGCTTCTGCGAGAAATTCGGCTGCGGCAACTACTCCAAGGCCAGTCCGCAGACCACCATCCTGCCGGTCCTGTTACGCAAGCCGAATTTCGTCCTGAAGACCGACAGCGAGGTGCTGAAGATCAACCTCGCGGCCGATGGCAAGACGGCCACCGGAGTCACCTACATCGACGCCGCGGGCCGGCAATTCGAGCAGCCGGCCGATCTGGTTATCCTCAGCGCCTATATCCTGCACAACGTGCGGCTCCTCCTCCTGTCGGGGATCGGCAAGCCCTACGATCCGGTGAGCGGGGAGGGGGTGATCGGCAAGAACTACGCCTATCAGATCACCTCCTCGGTGAATGTCTTCTTTCAGGACAAGATCCTCAACCCCTTCATCGGGGCCGGAGCGCTGGGCGTGATCACCAACGACTACAACGGCGACAACTTCGATCATTCAGGCCTGGGCTTCATCGGAGGCGGCTATATCGGGGCGCTTCAAACCGGGGCGCGGCCGATCGAGACTCATCCGACTCCGGACGGCACTCCCAAATGGGGGGGGCAGTGGAAGAAGGCGGTGGCCGCCAACTATCTGCGCACGACGACCATCGCCACCCATGGCGCGGTGATGAGCCACCGGGGCAACTACCTCGATCTCGATCCCACCTACCGCGACGTCTATGGCCGGCCGCTGCTGCGCATAACCTTCGACTACACCGACAACGAACACGCGATGAGCGACTATCTCACCGAGCAGGCGGCGCGGGTCGGCCGGGCCATGGGCGGGCGGGAGATCAAAATCAACAAGCGGGTAGGGTCCTGGGACGCGGTTCCCTATCAGACCACCCACAACACCGGCGGGGCGATCATGGGGACGGATCCCAAAACGAGCGCCCTCAACAGATACCTGCAAAGCTGGGACGTGGCCAACCTGTTCGTCATGGGCGCCACCGCCTTTCCCCAGCAGGCCGGCTACAATCCCACCGGCACCGTCGCCGCCCTGGCCTATCACGCCGCCGAAGCCATCAAGACCCAGTATCTCAAAGACCCTGGCAAGCCGCTGGTTCAGGCGTGATGGGCAAGGCGCGGACCATCCTCGCCATAGCGGCCGTGGGCGCCCTGGCGAGCGGCGCGGTCAGCCAGACGCCGGCGCCGGCGTCCGCCGCGAACGCCGCCCTGATCGAACAGGGCCGCTACCTCGCGGTCCTCGGCGATTGTGCGTCCTGCCACACCCGTCCCGGCGGCCAGCCGTTCGCCGGCGGCCTGCCGCTCAAGACGCCGTTCGGGGCCATCTACAGCGCCAACATTACCCCCGATAAGGATACCGGGATGGGCGGATGGTCGGAGGCTGACTTCTACCGCGCCATGCACGAGGGCCGGGACGATCAGAGGCACCACCTCTATCCGGCCATGCCCTATCCCTATTACACCCTTGTCCCCCGCGCCGAGGTGGACGCCATCCGCGCCTATCTGTTGTCGGTGAAATCGGTCGCCTACACGCCGCCCGCCAACACCCTGCCTTTTCCCCTGAACATCCGCTGGGGCCTGACTTTCTGGAACGGGCTCTATCTGAAAGAGGGGGACTGGCGGCCGTCGGCGGGGCGAAGCGCGGCGTGGAATCGCGGGGCCTACATCGTCCAGGGCCTGGGCCATTGTGGCGCCTGCCATACCCCAAAGACCCTGGCCATGGGCGACAAGCGCGACGACGCCCTGCAAGGCGGGGTCATCGACAACTGGTTCGCGTCCGATCTGAACGGCGATCGGCGCGGCGGACTGGGATCGTGGAGCGCCGCCGACATCGTCGAGTTCCTTAAGACCGGGCGCAACGCCCGCTCCAGCGCCTCGGGGTCGATGAGCCTGGTCGTTCAGGTCTCGACCTCGAAGATGACCGACCCCGATCTCGCCGCCATCGCCGTCTATCTCAAGAGCCTGCCGGCGTCCAAGGCGGCCAATGCCGCCAGTCCGGCGACGCCCGTGATGGCGGCGGGCCGCGCCATCTACACCGACGAATGCGCGGCCTGCCACAAGGCCGATGGGGCGGGCGTGCCGAGGTTCTTCCCGCCCCTGGCGGGGAACGCCAACGTCCAGTCGTCCGATCCCACCACCCTGGACCGTTTCATCCTGACCGGAACCCAGGCCGCCGCCACCGATGCGCGGCCGACGGCGCTTTCCATGCCCGCCTTCGCCTGGAAGCTCACCAACGCGCAGGTCGCCGCCGTCGCCACCTATGTCCGCAACAGCTGGGGCAACGCCGCGTCGCCCGTATCGGCCGACATGGTGGGCGGGCTGCGCGGCAAGGTGGCGGCCCATCCGATCAGGAAGCCGCCGGGCCGGGTGTGAGCGGCGGATCGCCCGACCCCCAGCCCATCGAGGCCTACGCCCTGATCGGCGATTGCGAAACCGCCGCCCTGGTGGGCGCGGACGGGTCGATCGACTGGCTGTGCTGGCCAAGGTTCGACGCGCCGGCCTGTTTCGCCGCCCTGCTCGGCGACGCCGGCAATGGCCGCTGGCGGATTGTCCCGGCGGCGGCGGAATTCAAGACGGCGCGATCCTATCTCGGCGACAGCCTGATCCTCGAAACCCGCTTCGAAACCGGCGAGGGCGCGGTGAGGCAGGTGGATTTCATGCCGCCCAAGGGTCGTGTCTCGGGCGACGACGCATCCCACGTGGTTCGGATGATTTTCGGCGAGGCCGGCGAGGTCGCCCTGCGCATGGAGCTGATCGTGCGGTTCGGCTACGGCGCGACGGTCCCGTGGGTGAGCCGGGACGGCGAGGGCGCCTCGCGCCTCATCGCCGGCCCCGACATGGCGGTGCTTCGCACTCCGGTCGCGGTCAAGGGCGAGGACATGAAGACGGTGGCCGATTTCACCGTGAAGGCCGGCGAGGTCGCGACCTTCGTCCTGTCCCACGGTCCGTCCTGGCTGGCGCCGCCCGCCGCCCTCGACGCCGCCCGGGCCCTGGCCGACACACGCACCTTCTGGGCCGACTGGATCGCCAAAGGGCGTCATCCGCCGGCCGCGCGCCGCTCCCTGATCACCCTGAAGGCCTTGACCTACACCCCCACCGGCGGGCTTGTCGCCGCCCCCACCACCTCCCTGCCGGAGAAAGTGGGCGGGGTGCGCAACTGGGACTATCGCTACTGCTGGGTGCGCGACGCCAGCCTCGCCCTACGCGCCCTGATGAGCGCCGGCTATTTCGACGAGGCGCGAGCCTGGCGCGACTGGCTGCACCGAGCGGTGGCCGGTGATCCGGCCGACATGCGGATCATGTACGGGCTTGCCGGCGAGCGCCGCCTGGCGGAATGGGAAGCGCCTTGGCTGGCCGGCTACGCGGACTCACGCCCTGTGCGCATCGGCAACTCCGCGCACGAGCAGTTCCAGCTCGATGTCTATGGCGAGGTCATGGACGCCTTCCACCACGCCCGCCTGGGCGGCCTGGCCGAGGACGCCCAGGCGTGGGGCGTGCAGACCCTGCTGGTGGGCCATGTCGCCAAAGTGTGGCGCGAGGCGGACGACGGCATCTGGGAGGTGCGCGGCCCGCGCCGGCATTTCACGTTTTCCAAGATCATGGCGTGGGTCGCCGTCGACCGGGCGGTGCGCGCGGTGGAGGAATTCGCCCTGGACGGTCCGGCCGACGACTGGCGCGCCCTGCGCGTGGCGATCCACGACGATGTCTGCCGGCGGGGCTTCGACGCGACGCGAAACACCTTCGTCCGCGCCTACGACGATCCGACCCTGGACGCCAGCCTCCTGCTCATCGCGGACCTGGGTTTCATCGCCGCCTTCGATCCGCGCTTCGCCGGCACGGTGGCGGCGGTGGAGCGCGACCTGCTGGCCCCGTCTGGCCTGGTCATGCGCTACGACACCGCCCGAGCCGATGATGGCCTGCCGCCCGGCGAAGGCGCCTTCCTGGCCTGCAGCTTCTGGCTGGTGAACGCCTATGTGGCGCTTGGCCGGCGAGTCGAGGCGCAACGCCTGTTCGCCCGCCTGCTGGCCCTGGCCAACGATGTGGGCCTGCTGGCCGAGGAGTACGACTCCGCCACCGCCCGCCTGGTCGGCAACTTCCCGCAGGCCTTTTCCCACGTCGGCCTGATCAACGCCGCGTTCGCGCTGGGCGGGGGGAAATGACCCAACCCCCTGCGCCGCCACCACACCCGGCCGCGCCATCATCACCGGGGACGCCGCCCAAACCGGTCACCGCGCCGTTGACCGTCAGGCTGGCGCCTATCCCGTCGATCTCTAGGATTCCGCTGGCGATACCGCCGACTGTTTGACGTGACCTCGGACAGCAACGGGACTTGCCCGTACGCCTACTGGTGCAACGCCGATCCTGGATACGATGGCGACCGGAGCAGGTTAGCCGAGGCCGGCACCGTTCCGCAATATTGGCCCAGGCGCGGAAACGGCGCCTGCGCCGTCTTTTCCTGTTGGATCGATCCCGCGGCGGGATGGGTCGAGAGGCAAGAGTTCGCCGGCCTGACCCGCGCATGACGCATCGGCGCAACCGTTTCGCGCCGCCGACAATTCCGCTAACGCTCGGGCCATGAACCGCCGCCCCGCCCCGATCGATCTGGGACCTGTCCATTTCATCGGCATCGGCGGCATCGGCATGAGCGGCATCGCCGAGATCATGCTGCGCCAAGGCAATACGGTTCAGGGCTCCGACGCCAAGGCGGGCGCCAACACCGAACGCCTGCGAAAACTTGGAGCCACGGTCTTCATCGGCCACGACGCCGCCCATATCGAGGGCGTCTCGGCCATCGTCTATTCCAGCGCCATCGGCGCCGACAATGTCGAGATGGCGGCGGGGCGGGCGCGGCGCATCCCCCTTGTGAGGCGGGCGGAAATGCTGGCCGAACTCATGCGGCCGCGCTTGTCGGTCGCCGTGGCCGGCACACATGGAAAGACCACCACCACCTCCCTGATCGCCGCGGTTCTGGACACGGGAGGACTCGATCCAACCGTGGTCAACGGCGGCGTCATTAACGCCTATGGCGCCAACGCCAAGGTCGGCGACGGCGAGTGGATCGTGGTCGAGGCCGACGAGAGCGACGGCACGTTCCTGAAGCTTCCCCATACCGTGGCGGTGGTCACCAACATCGACCCAGAACATCTGGATCACTATGGCGATTTCGCCTCGCTGACCGGCGCCTTCGAGACCTTCGCGCGGGACGTGCCCTTTTACGGCGTGGCCGTTCTGTGCATCGACGATCCGGACGTGCGGGCGATGGCCTCCAGGATCGAGAACCGTCGCCAGATTACCTACGGGACCGTGCCTGGGGCGGACGTCCGGGCGGTCAATATCGCCATGGGCCCGGACGGCGCGATCTTCGATGCCGAGATTCAAGGCCCGGACGGAACGGCGACCACGCTGGGAGCGATGGCCTTGCCGATGGCCGGCCGGCACAATGTACTCAACGCCCTGGCCGCCGTGGCCGTGGGGCGCGAAGTGGGTGTCGCCGACGAGTCGATACGAAAGGCTCTGGCCAGCTTCGGCGGCGTCAGGCGCCGGTTCACCACGGTGGGCGTCGCCGCCGGCCGTCGCATCGTCGATGACTACGGCCACCACCCGGTGGAGATCGCCAGCGTTCTGGCCGCCGCCCGCGCGGTGAGCGGCGGGCGGGTCGTCGCGGTGGTCCAGCCGCACCGCTATTCGCGCCTGCGTGATCTCTTTCAGGAATTCTGCCGCTGCTTCAACGATGCCGACGCGGTGATCGTGTCCGATGTCTACGCCGCCGGCGAGACGTCGATCGAAGGGATCGACCGCGACGCTTTGGTGGAAGGTCTGCGCCGGCACGGTCATCGTCGCGTCGTCGCCCTCGAACGCCTGGCCGATCTGCCGGTCCTGGTGGCCGCTGAAGCGGGCCCCGGCGACCTCGTGGTCTTTCTGGGCGCCGGCAACATCAC
>JALYTR010000481.1 GCA_030854165.1 Pseudomonadota bacterium
GATCGAGCCCCTTGACCAAGTCGGCCAGCGCCTTGTCGCTGTTTGAAAGCTCCCAATAGGCCGCCGCCCTTTGCCGATAGGTCCACACGTCCGAGGCGTCCTCGTCGATCGCCCGCGTGTACATCGCCACCGCATCGCTCAATCGACCTTCCCGAGCCGCCAGCAGACCGAACACGCGCCACGCGACTTCCTGGTGGGAATCGAGGGCGGTGGCCTTTTCGGCGTCTGCCCTGGCTTCGTCGAATCGGCCCAGCCAAAAGCGGGCATTGGCGCGATTGGCGTAAGCGAGGGGCGCGGCGCCATCGAGGGCTATCGCCTTGTCGAAATCGGCCACCGCCTTTTCCCTGGCGTTCCTCTGCAGCAGCGCCCACCCGCGGTCGTTGAATTCGGCGGCCGTCTTGGGCTGGCTGGCGATGAGCGCGTCGATTTCCTGGGCGGTGTCGGCATAGTTGGCCGGCGCACGCACGAAAAGGCCCTCGCCCGCCATTTCCCGAATCGCCGTGCTCGCCGCGGCGGCCTCGGCGGCGGGAAATTCGCGGCCCAGGGTCCGCGTACTCGCCTCCATCGAAAAGACGCCCTTGTCGATCCGGGCCGTTCGCAGAAAGGTTCGCGCGGCCACCGTCTTGTCGATATTGTCGCCGTCGATGACGAACCCGACGCCGGCTCGCGGCAGGACGATGGTTTCGATGGATTTGTCAAAGAACGGATAATCGACGGCGAAGGGCGCGCCGGCATGAGGACCCGGATCACGCTTGAAGTCGGCCTTCCAGCCCAGGCCCGCGCCATCCGCTTCATAGCGTTTGCCGGCCACCCCAGTCGCCGTGTTCCAGGCCATCTTGGCCACGCCATCCATGGTCCAGCGTTCCTCGCCGCTCGCCGCGTCGAAGGCCGCCTTGACCGACTTCGCCTCGATGAAGTCGTATTGCTTGGTCCAGTAGTCCCTCAGGACCCGATCCAGATCGGCCGGCGCGAGGTCGGCGATCTTAAGATCAAGGCCCGTCGCCACATCGCCACGAAGGCGAATTTCGGCATGCGCCGGCGCCGGCAGGCCCAGCCCGGCCGAAGCGTCGAGTTTCAAGACGGTGAGCGCGTCCGGCTCGCCGAGCGGCGCCACCAGCAGCGGAACCAGCGCCGCGCCGGTGGCCTGAACCGGCAACGCCCACAGGAAGGGCGGTACGCGCAGCGAGGCCAGATTCCGATCGCCCGCGCGTGTCCCGTCCAGCCAATATACCCTGCCGGCGATGACGGCGCGGACCACGACGTGGTCGAAAATCTCCGCCGCCGGCAGCCGCGCCTCCAATCCATCGCCGGCCGTCGAGGTGACCAGAGCCGGTTGCGCCTCGATGCCCAATTCCTTCAGGAGGGCCAGCAGCAGGGCGGTCTTTCCCTTGCAGTCGCCGAACCGGCGCGACCAGATGGTGTCGGCGGCGGCGGGCGTGAACCCACCATCGTTCATGCCCAAGAACACATAGCGGACCTTGTCCTGGACCAGAGCCAGGGCGGCGGCGGCTCGAATGGCGGGATCGACCGACGCGGCGCGGATCGTGGCGGCCTCGGCTTTCAGCGGGGAATCCCCCGCCAGCGTGGCGGCTTTGGCGTAAAGCGGCGCGAACAAGGCCGAGACATCGGCCCAGCTCGTGAAGTCGGTGAAATCGATCTCGCGGGCGCGGCCGAATCTGTCCGGCGCTTCCTTGGGCGGGGTGAGAGGTTCGACACCCCGCATATCGAGGGTCAATTCGGTGACGCCCCCGTTCGTCGTCAGCCTGGGGCTGGCGAGGCCGTCGCCCGCGCGCCAGCGGATGACCTTCGGCCGAGCCCAGGCGGCGCGCAAACTCAGGTGGTCCACCGACGCACCCGTCGATATCGGCAAGAGCAGCTCGGAATGGCCGTTCATGATCGGATCGGCGGTCTCGTAGGTGCCCGCCAGGTCAAGGGCGTCGCCGACTCGAAGACCCTCCACCTGCAGAGTGGCGGTCAGAATGCCGTCCAGCATCGCCGAGTCCAGATTGGTTTCGCGCCGCAGGACCGTGAACTTGTGCCCGGCCAGGGCGTCGATCACCTGACCGCCCCGAAGGATGTTCACCTTGTGGACGGTCAGAGTTCCGGTGTCGGGCTTCCATGGCAGGGCCACCGTCCCCAGCGCGGCCAAGCCCTGAGCGGTCTGGGCGCGAACCACGCTCTCGAAGTAGAGGGAGGTTGAGGAGGGTCCGAATCGCACCTGTTCATCGACCAGCAGATTGCGGG
>JALYTR010000101.1 GCA_030854165.1 Pseudomonadota bacterium
GGCAGAGCGCCCGCTCGGTGGGCTCGCCCCCCGCCTCATACCGCACCGCCCCACAATAGCAGCCGCCGGTCAGCATGAGGTCAGTACACCCGCGCCTTGGGTTCGATATAGGCCACGTCGTTGCTCATGGTGAAGGCGTGGACGGGGCGGTAGCCGATCCTCACCTCGCCGCTGGCGTCGTCGAACCAGGCCAGAGTGTGTTTCATCCAATTGACGTCGTCGCGGCTGGAATAGTCCTCCCGCGCGTGGGCGCCGCGGCTCTCGGTGCGGTTGGCCGCTCCGGCCACGGTGACGATGGCCTGGGCGATCAGGTTCTCGAACTCGAGGGTCTCCACCAGATCGGTGTTCCAGATCAGGCCGCGATCGGTGACGCGCAGGTCGCGGCGCTTCTCCTGGATCGCCGACAGGCGCCGCACGCCCGATTGCAGGGTTTCGCCGGTGCGGAAGACGGCGGCGTCCTCCTGGGTGGCCATCTGCATCTCCAGGCGCAGGTCGGCGGTGGAGGTCGAGCCGGCGGCGAGCCGCAGGCGGTCGAAGCGGGCGAAGTGCGGCGCCGTCCAGGCGTTCTGAAGTTCGGGCTGCGCGGCGCCGGGGTCAAGGGTCTCGGCGCAGCGCAGGCCGGCGGCACGGCCGAACACCACCAGATCGATCAGGGAGTTGGAGCCGAGGCGGTTGGCCCCGTGCACGGAGACGCAGGCCGCCTCGCCCACCGCCATCAGGCCAGGAACCACCGTATCCGGATCATCGCCGGCGAGGGTCACCGCCTCCCCGTGGAAATTCGTCGGTATGCCGCCCATGTTGTAATGGACGGTGGGCAGCACCGGGATGGGCGCCTTGGTCACGTCCACGCCCGCGAAGATCCTGGCCGTCTCGGAAATCCCCGGCAGGCGCTCGTGCAGCACCTTGGGATCGAGGTGGTCGAGGTGGAGGAAGATGTGGTCCTTCCTCGGCCCCACGCCGCGGCCCTCGCGAATCTCGATGGTCATGGCGCGGCTGACCACGTCGCGGCTGGCCAGGTCCTTGGCCGAGGGGGCGTAGCGCTCCATGAACCGCTCGCCCTCGGAATTGGTCAGATACCCACCCTCGCCGCGCGCCCCTTCGGTAATCAGGCAGCCGGCCCCGTAAATGCCGGTGGGATGGAACTGGACGAACTCCATGTCCTGCAAAGGCAGGCCGGCGCGCAAGACCATGCCGCCGCCGTCGCCGGTGCAGGTGTGGGCCGAGGTGCAGGAGAAATAGGCCCGCCCGTAGCCGCCGGTGGCGAGAACCACTCTCTGGGCGCGGAAGCGATGCAGGGTCCCGTCATCCAGGCGCCAGGCGGTGACGCCCCGGCAGGTTCCGCCGTCCATGATGAGGTCAAGGGCGAAGTATTCGATGAAGAATTCCACGTTCTTGGACAGGGCCTGGCCGTACATGGTGTGCAGCATGGCGTGGCCGGTCCGGTCGGCGGCGGCGCAGGTGCGCTGGATGGGCGCCTCGCCAAAATTGCGCGTCATGCCGCCGAAGGCGCGCTGGTAGATCTTGCCCTCCGCGGTGCGCGAGAAGGGCACGCCCCAGTGCTCCAGCTCATAGACGGCGGCCGGGGCGTGGCGAACCATGTATTCGATGGCGTCCTGGTCGCCCAGCCAGTCCGAGCCCTTGACGGTGTCGTACATGTGCCAGCGCCAGTCGTCCTCACCCATGTTGCCGAGGCTGGCCGAAATGCCGCCCTGGGCGGCCACGGTGTGCGAGCGGGTGGGAAAGACCTTGGTGACGCAGGCGGTCCGCAGGCCCGCTTCGGCGCAGCCGATCGCCGCGCGCAGGCCCGAGCCGCCGGCCCCGACCACCACCACATCGAAGATGTGATCGACAATTTTGCGTGAAGTCACGGTCAGGAACCCGCGCCGGCGAAGGCGACCTTCAGTAGGCACACGGCGGTCAGGGCCGCGCCACCGTAGCAGACGAACAGATTGGCGATCAGCAGGGCGGCCTTGGTCGCCGGCCGGTGGATGTAGTCCTCCACGATCACCGCCATGCCGATGCGCATGTGATAGAAAGCGGCGCTTGCCGTGAGGATCAGCAAGGTGGCGTTGAGAGGCGAGGCGAGCCACAGGCGGGCCGCCGCGTAGTCGCCGCTCCTGGCCAGGAAGAGCGCCGACCACACGCCCCACAGAACCAGAAACACCAGGGCCACGGCCGAAACCCTCTGGCCGATGAAGTGGCCGACCCCGTGCTTGGCGGACCCCAGGCCGCGGGCCTTGGCCAGCGGCGTGCGATAGTCGGCCATCAGAGGGCCCCGCTCAGGACCGCGGCGCCCCACACGACCACCGCCGCGACGAAGCCAAAGGCCAGGGCGATCCAGGCGGTGAGGTCGGCGGTGCGAAGGTCGAACCCCTTGCCACAGTCCCAAAAAAGGTGGCGAACGCCGTTGGCCAAATGGAAAAAGACGCTGACGGTAACGCCGAAGAGCACGACCCCGCCCGGAATCGAGGCCAGGGCGCCCATATAGTCGCCATAGGCGTCCGGACCGGAAGCCAGGGCCAGAGCCCATCCCGCCAGGATCAAGGCCCCGCCGTAGAGGGCCACGCCGGTCGCCCGGTGAAGGATCGAGGCGGTCATGGTGACGTGCCAGCGCCACACCTGCAGGTGCGGCGACAGCGGACGCGCCCTTTGGTTGACGTCCTGGGCGGCCGGCGAGACTTCAGCCATGTCGATCGATCATCCCACGCCTACGCGAACGCGGCGACTTTTAAGCCCGCCGCCGGGGGTGTCAACGAAGCGACGCCGCGCCGGCTGGATGCAAGGGGTTTCCGCCGGAAGGAACCCTATTCGGCCGCGATCCGGAGCGGCGAGCCGGCGCGATCGCGGAAGTTGATCGTCTTGAGATAGGCGATGCCGTCCTCGGCGATGGCGTCGCCGACCATGACGTCGCCCTCGCCCTTCAGCTCGTCCATGTCCACATAGATGGCATAGAAGGCGCGGGTGCGCTCGGTGATGATGCCGGCGTTGAGCAGGGTCTTGATCAGCACCCGGAAGATGTTGGTGGCTTCCTTCATGTCTTCCCGGCGCGCCTCGTCGGTGGCGATTTCGGCGAACTCCCTGATCACCCGGTCGGGATCGAGGCCGAACTCCTCGTAGAGGTCGCGCTGCTCGGAGGGCGCAACGAGGTTGAAGAGCAGGGTCTGGAAGCAATGCGCCGCCCAGTCCTCGATGATGTTGTGCTCTTCCGGCGAAAGATGCGGCACGGTGCGGTCGGCCCAGATCTTGCCGAACTTGTGGTGGAAGGCCTCGTCGGTCATGACAAGCTGCATCAGCTTGCGGCCGAGCGGGTCGTTGAGTTTTTGGTAGAAGGTGGCGAAGGCGCCCATGGCGAGGCCCTCGACCAGCATCTGCATGCCGACGATCTTCTTGTAGACCTCGGGCGAGGCGATGATCTCCACCAGCAGACTCTGAAGCACCGGGCTGCATTTGGCCGGCCGGCCCCAGCGGGCCTTGATGTATTTGGCGAAGGCGGTGACGTGGCGCGCCTCCTCGCGGGTCTGGTTGGCGGCGTATTCCTGAGCCCCCTGGTCGTAGAGGACGTGGCACAGAGAGGCCGACAGGTTCAAGGCGCCCTGCTCGCCGTGCAGGATGGAGGAGAACGAGCGCAGGGCTTGGGCGTTGATGAAGGCGACGCGGCGCTTGGGATCGCTGAGCGCCTCGGAGACGTATTTGGTGTGCAGGGCGCCAATCAGCTCCTCGGGCACCAGAGCCTCGTTCTCCATATCGAAGGGCTCGTCGAAGTCGATGTACTTCTTGTCTAGGGGATCCCAGAAATGGTCGTGGGTGGCGGCGATGATCTTGTCGAAGGCCGTCGAGCGGTTTCCGTAGCGATCCAGGGTAAGCATGGATTCGAAGTCGTCCGGCGAAACCGCCTCGTACATGACGTCCTTGGTGATGTTCCCATCGGCCACGGCGATATCTCCCACGGAAAGTTAGCCTGCTGCGCCAATCTGAACAGGGTTCAAGCCGGAGTCAAGAAAAATGACGGGGGCGTCACCAATTTTTCGTGAAGAACTCTACGGCTTGGAAATCGCCGCACGCCCGTCCCTTCTCGCCTTCACCCGCAGGCGAAGGGCGTTGAGCTTGATGAAGCCTTCCGCGTCGCGGTGGTCGTAGGCGCCGGCGCCTTCCTCGAAGGTCACCAAGTCGCGGTCGTAGAGGGAATGGGGGCTTGAGCGGCCGATCACCGTCACATTGCCCTTGTAGAGTTTCATCCGCACGGCGCCGGTGACGAAGGCCTGGGACTGGTCGATGGCGGCCTGCAGCATCTCGCGCTCCGGAGAGAACCACAAGCCGTTGTAGATCAGGGACGCATAACGGGGCATGAGTTCGTCCTTCAGGTGCGCCGCGCCGCCGTCCAGGGTGATCGACTCCAGGCCGCGGCGGGCGGCGAGCAGGATCGTGCCGCCGGGCGTTTCATAGACGCCGCGCGATTTCATGCCGACGAAGCGGTTCTCCACCAGGTCCAGGCGCCCGACGCCGTTGTCGCGCCCGAGCTGGTTCAAGCGCGTGAGGAGTGCGGCGGGCGAGAGGGCTTCGCCGTCGATGGCGGTGGGATCGCCAGCCTCGAAATCGAGGCTGAACACGGTGGCGCGATCCCGGGCGACTTCCGGGGCTATCGTCCGCATATGGACGAATTCGGGCGGCGCGGCGTCCGGGTCTTCCAGTACCTTTCCCTCCGAGGAGGAATGCAGGAGGTTGGCGTCGATGCTGAACGGCGCCTCACCCTTGGCGTCCTTGTCGATGGGAATCTGGTGAGCCTCCGCGAAGGCGAGGAGGGCCTCGCGGCTTTTGAAGTCCCATTCGCGCCAGGGCGCGATGACCTCAATGTCGGGGCTAAGGGCATAGTAGCCAAGTTCGAAGCGCACCTGGTCGTTGCCCTTGCCGGTGGCCCCGTGACAAACCGCGCCGGCCCCCACCTTGCGGGCCAGGTCGATCTGCGCCTTGGCGATCAGGGGGCGGGCGATGGCGGTGCCGAGCAGATACTGGCCCTCGTAGAGGGCGTTGGCGCGGAACATCGGGAAGACGAAATCGCGCACGAACTCCTCGCGCAGATCCTCGATGTGGATGTTCCCCGGTTTCACGCCCATGAGCAGGGCCTTCTCGCGGGCCGGCTCCAGGTCGTCGCCCTGGCCCAGATCGGCGGTGAAGGTGACCACCTCGGCGCCGCGCGCCTCCTGCAGCCACTTGAGGATGATCGAGGTGTCCAGGCCGCCGGAATAGGCCAGCACGACTTTTTTGGACGGCGAGGCGGCGGTCATACCGCTACACCGTCACCTGGGCGCCCAGTTCCACCACGCGGCCGGGGGGAATCCGGTAGAAGTCGGTGGGATTGGCGGCGTTCCGGGTCAGGAAGATGAACAGGCGATCCTGCCAAAGCGGCATGCCCGAGCGGGCGTCGGGGACGATCCAGCGGCGGCCTAAAAAGAAGGTCGTGGACATGATGTCGAAGGTCAGGCCCATCTTCCGGCAGCGGGCCAGGGTTTTGGGCACATTGGGGCTCTCCATGAAGCCGTAGGCCAGGGTGACCCGCTTGAAGTCGGCGTCGATCGGCTCGATGCGGATGCGGGCCTCCTCCTTGACCCGGGGAGTCTCGGCCGTCTCGATAGTCAGAACGACATTCTTCTGATGCAACACCTTGTTGTGCCGGACATTGTGCAGCAGGGCGACCGGCGCGAGGTCGGGGTTGGAGGTGAGGAAGATCGCCGTGCCGGGGGCGCGATGGAGCTTCGCCCTCGCCAAGGTGGCGATCAGATCGGCGAGGGGCACGCTCTCGAGGCGGGTCTTGTCGATGAGAATGCGCAGGCCGCGCGACCAGGTCCACATGATCACGACCAGTCCCGCCCCGAAGGCCAGCGGTATCCAGCCGCCTTCGGGAATCTTGAACAGGTTGGAGGCCAGGAAGGCGAGATCGACGATCGATATCGGGCCCAGGACGAGCGCGATCAGCGGCAGACGCCACTTCCACAAATGGCGGGCCACCACATAGGCGAGCACCGTGCTCATGAACATCGTGCCGGTCACCGCGATGCCGTAGGCCGAGGCCAGGCGGTGGGAGCTCTGGAACACCACCAGAAGCAGGAGGACGCCGGCCATCATCATCGCGTTCACCGTCGGCACGAAGATCTGCCCCGCCTGGGTTTCCGAAGTGCGCTTGATGTCGATGCGCGGCAGCAGGCCCACCTGCACGGCCTGGCGGGTCATGGAAAAGGCCCCGGTGATCACCGCCTGGCTGGCGATCACCGCCGCCGCGGTGGCCAAGATGAGGACAGGCCAGTAGGCGAAGGGGGGAACCATGGAGAAGAAGGGATTGTGCCGATGCGTCCCTTCCCGCAGCACCAGGGCGCCCTGGCCCAGGTAGTTCAGCATCAGGCAGGGGAAGACAAGGACGAACCAGGCGGCGCGGATCGGGCGTCTGCCGAACTGGCCCATGTCGGCGTAGAGGGCCTCGGCCCCGGTCACGGCCAGAAAGACGCTGCCCAGGATGACGAAGCCGACGAAGCCGTTTTCGATCAGGAACTTGGCCGCGTAATAGGGGTTGACCGCCCGCAGGATGAAAAGGCCATCGGTGGCCAGATGCAGCACGCCCAGTGCGGCGAGGGTCAGGAACCACAGGGCCATCACCGGCCCGAACAGCGAAGCGACCCGGTGGGTCCCGGTCCGCTGCACCGAAAACAGGGCCACCAATATTCCCGCCGCGACGGCCAGGACATAGGGGCTGAGGAAATGCCCCAGGTGCGGCGCGCCCTTCAGTCCCTCCACCGCCGAGAGCACCGAGAAGGCCGGGGTGATCACCCCATCGCCATAGAATAGCGCCACGCCCACGATGCCGAGCAGGAAGAGGACGGCCGAACGCCTCCCCAGCGCCGTCTGGGCCAGGGTCATCAGGGCCACGGAACCGCCCTCGCCCTTGTTGTCGGCCCGCATCAGAAAGACGATGTATTTGAGGGTGACGATGAGGGTCAGGGTCCACAGGATCAGGGACACCACCCCCAGCACGGCAATTTGCGGCGGGCCGACCGGCCGCGAATGGGCCAGGGCCTCGCGCAGGGCGTAGATCGGGCTGGTGCCGATGTCGCCGAACACCACCCCCACCGCCCCCAGGCTCAGGGCCGCGAAGCTTCTGCGCCGAAACCGCTCTCGCGGCGCCTCGTCGGGCCCCGCCAAGTCCTTGCATTCAGGGAGGTCGGGCGCCACGGGCGGCGCGGTACACCCAATCGCCACCTCGTTCAATCGGGCGGCGAAGGTCGAGGCGAACGTTGTGCAACCCGATGGAGTGCTGACATTTTGGTCCAGTTACATCGCTGACAGTTCTGGCGAGGGTTGAAGGGTCGTTTT
>JALYTR010000482.1 GCA_030854165.1 Pseudomonadota bacterium
GACCAAGGTCGTGCCGCCACCTGGACCGCCCCCGCCGCCGCGCGGCGCCGTCGCCATCCTCCAGGTTCTCGACAAGGTGACCGCCGAAACCCTGAAGTTCGAGGCCCCGATCGGCCGGCGGATCCGCTTCAAGACCCTGGTGTTCACCGTACGGGTCTGCGAGACCCGCGGCGTCGATGATCCGGCCCCCCGGCCGTCGGCCTATCTGGAGATCGATTCGGAGGCGCCGGTCCTGCCCGGCCGCGCCCCGCCACCGGCCAAGCAGGTGTACCGGGGTTGGATGTTCGCCGCCGGCCCTGGCCTGCATCCCTTCGAGCATCCCATCTACGACGCGTGGCTGGTCGCCTGCGGCGCGCCGCCGCCGGTGAGCGGAACGCCGGCCGCATAGAAATCGCCTCGCCCCGCCAGAGCGGTCGCCAGCCGTCGGGCGTAGTCGGCCCGCGAAATCTCCACCGCCCCCAGGGAGGCGAGATGATCGGTGATGAACTGGGCGTCCAGCAGGCGATAGCCGCCGACCCGCAGGCGGGCCATCAGATGGACCAGGGCGACCTTGCTGGCGTCACGCTCAAGGCTGAACATGCTCTCGCCGAAGAAGGCGGCCCCGATGGCGACGCCGTAGAGGCCGCCCACCAGGCGTCCCTCGCGCCACGCTTCGACACTATGCGCCTGGCCGCGGGCGAAAAGTTCGCCGCACAGGGCCTCGATCGCGCCGTTGATCCAGGTCTCCGGGCGGCCGGGACCCGGCGTGGCGCAGGCCTCGATCACTGCGGCGAAGGCGGTGTCGATGCGGATCTCGAACCGCCCCGAGCGCACCGTCCGCGCCAGCCGGCGCGAAAGGCGCAAGCCCTCAAGCGGAATCACCCCACGCCGAGGCGGATCGACCAGGAACATCGCCGCGTCGCGCCGCGAATCGGCCATGGGAAACACCCCGCGCCGATAGCAGTCGATCAGAGCGTCGGCGGTGAAGCGGGGCACCCTAGTCCCGCCTAGCACAGGCCAAAGCTTTCGCCCCCGTTCTGCACGGGGGAGAGGGTGGGGTGAGCGGGTCGGGCCGATGCGGCGCTCTCTCGGGAAAGCATCGTTGCTCGGAGACACCCCTCACCCCACCCTCTCCCCGCAAGCGGGGCGAGGGCTGAAAAAAGAAGGGCGCGCCGAACAACGATTTTTCAAACGGATTTTGTGAGCTTGGTGCGCTTCGTGGTTCAATGCCTTTAGGCCCTACCCCTGCGCCTTGATCCACCGCTCCAGCCAGTGGATGTCATAGCGGCCGGCCAGGATGTCGGGATCGTTCAGGAGATCCTGGAACAGGGGAATGGTGGTCTCCACACCGCCGACCACCATTTCGCCGAGAGCGCGGCGCAGGCGGGCGATGCACTCAGTCCGGTCGCGGCCCTGGACGATCAGCTTGCCAGCCAGGCTGTCGTAATAGGGCGGGATGACGTAGCCGGCATAGAGAGCCGAATCCAGCCGCACCCCCAGGCCGCCGGGCGCATGGAAGTCGGTGACCAGGCCGGGCGACGGCATGAAGGTGCGCGGGTTTTCGGCGTTGATCCGGCACTCGATGGCGTGACCCTCAAACACCACCTCGCCCTGCGTGAACGAAAGGGGCAGGCCGGCGGCGATGCGGATCTGTTCGCGCACCAGGTCGATGCCGGTGATCGCCTCGGTGACCGGATGCTCCACCTGCAGGCGGGTGTTCATCTCGATGAAGAAGAACTCGCCGGCCTCATACAGGAACTCGATGGTGCCGACGCCCAGGTAGCCGATCGCCTTCACGGCATTCACGACAACCTGCCCGATGGCCGCTCGGGTGGGGCCGTCGATGGCCGGGGAGGGGGCCTCCTCCATCATCTTCTGGTGGCGCCGCTGCAGGCTGCAATCGCGCTCGCCAAGATGACAGACCGCCCCGAAGCCATCGGCGATCACCTGCAGCTCGATGTGACGGGGGGTGGAGAGATAGCGCTCCATATAGACCGCGTCATCGCCGAACGCCGCCTTGGCTTCGCCGCGCGCCGTGGCGTAGGCCTCGGCCACCTCTTCGCGATTCTCCGCCACCTTCATGCCGCGGCCGCCGCCGCCGGCCGAGGCCTTGATCAGCACCGGATAGCCGATCGCCTCGGCCGCCGCGATCGCCGCCGCCTCGCTGGTCAGCGCCCCTTCCGAACCCGGCACCACGGGGATGCCGGCCGCCGCCACCGCCCGCTTGGCGGCGATCTTGTCGCCCATGACCCGGATG
>JALYTR010000102.1 GCA_030854165.1 Pseudomonadota bacterium
TCGTCACCTTCATCAACAAGATGGACCGCGAGGCGGAGGACCCCTTCGCCCTGCTGGACGAGATCGCTTCCAAACTGGCCCTCGATCCCGCCCCCCTCTATTGGCCGGCCGGCTCGGGCGCGCGCTTCAAGGGCGTCATCGATCTGCGCCACGACCGCTTCCTGCCCTTCCAGCGCCACGCGGGCGTTCATCCCGCGTCGATCTCCATGGCCGCCAACGCCCTCGATTCCTATCTGGACCGTGACGAGCGGGAGGAGGCCCAGGAGGGGGCGATGCTGGTCAGGGAAGCCTCCAAACCCTTCGATCCGCAAAGTTTCCTGGAAGGCCATATGACGCCGGTGCTGTTCGGCTCGGCCCTGCGCCACTTCGGGGTCGATCAACTGCTCGAGGGTCTGGGCGCCTACGCCCCGCCGCCGGGCATTGTGGCGGCCCGGCGAGCCGGCGAAGCGACCCACGTGGCGCCGGGCGATGACGAGGTGTCGGGCTTCGTGTTCAAGATCCAGGCCAATATGGATCCCAACCACCGCGACCGCGTCGCCTTCGTGCGCCTGACCTCCGGGCGGTTTGCCCGCGGCATGAAGCTGAAGGTCGAGAACACCGGCCGCCAGATGAGCGTCAACGCGCCGATCCTGTTCTTCGCCTCCGACCGGGAATTGGCGCAGGAGGCCTTCGCCGGCGATGTGATCGGCATTCCCAACCACGGCGTCCTGCGCGTCGGCGACAGCCTCTCGCAGAGCGGCGCCCTGCGTTTCGCAGGCCTGCCCAATTTCGCGCCGGAGATTCTGCGCCGGGTGCGGGTCACCGATCCGCTCAAGGCCAAGCACCTGAAGAAGGCCCTGGAGGGCTTGGCCGAGGAGGGCGTCACCCAGCTCTTCCGTCCCCTGATCGGCGCGGACTTCGTGGTCGGCGCGGTGGGCCAGCTTCAGTTCGAGGTGATGGCCGACCGCCTGGGCGGCGAATATGCCCTGGACGTGGTGTTTGAGCCCGCCCCTTACGCCGAGGCCCGCTGGCTCACCGGAGCCAAGGCCGATCTCGAGGACTTCTCGGGCAAGCACCGCACCGCCATGGCACAGGATATCGACGGCCAGGCGGTGTTCCTGGCCAAGTCGGCCTGGGAGATCGGCTATCTGAGCGAGCGGTTTCCCAGGGTCGGCTTCGAGCGGACCCGGGAGCGGGGTTGAGGGGCGTGAGTGAAAAGGCCGCCTACGGACTTCCACCCTCCCCTCTGGCCGACGCGGGCGTTGACGCGCTCCAAGTCTCGCCGCTCATTCCCGGCTCCGCCGATCTGGAGGCGCTGAGTCCGAATGTCATCTCGCGCTTCGTTGTCACCGCGCCGCCTGGCACGTTGGAGCGTCGCTTCGTGCTGGCGCACGCCTTGCGGAGCTTGCGGCCCGGCGGCGACCTCGTCGCCCTCGCCCCCAAAGCCAAGGGCGGCGCGCGCCTTCGCAAGGAGCTGGAGGTCTTCGGCTGCGCCGTCGCCGAGACCGCGCGCCATCATCATCGCATCTGCGTGACCCATAGGCCGGCCGCTCCAACGGGCCTGGACGAGGCAATCGCGGAGGGCGGGCCGCAATTCGCGTCGCGGCTCGGCCTGTGGTCGCAGCCGGGCGTGTTCAGTTGGGACCGGGTCGATCCCGGCAGCGCCCTGCTGCTGGAGACGGCGCCGACCTTCATCGGAGCCGGGGCCGATCTGGGCTGCGGGGTCGGCCTGCTGGGCAAGGCGATACTCGGCTCGCCGGCGGTGACCGCCCTCACCTTGCTGGACATCGACCGACGCGCCGTCGCCGCCGCGCGCCGAAACATCGACGATCCCCGCGCCACCTTCGTTCACGCCGACGCGCGGTCGACGCCGAGCGAGATCGGCGACCTGGACTTTGTGATCATGAACCCGCCGTTCCATGACGGCGGCCGGGAGGACCGCGGCCTCGGTCATGCCTTCATCGCCGCCGCCGCGAAGATGCTGAGGAAGGGCGGGGTGTGCCGCCTCGTGGCCAATGTCGCCCTGCCCTACGAACCGGCGCTGATCGCCCATTTCACCAAGGTCTCGCTGATCGTCCAGGCTCGTGGCTACAAGGTCCATGAGGCGCGCAGGTGAGCCGCCCGTCCGCCGCGCGGCTGGACCGGGTGCTCGCCAACCTGGGCTATGGTTCGCGCCGCGAGGTCCAGCGCCTTATTGGCGCCGGCCAGGTGGTATTGGATGGGGAGGCCCTGCGGGATGCGGGCCAGAGGCTGCCGGTGACGCCCGACCTCACCGAACGGATGCGGGTGTCCGGCGCGCCGCTGGACCCCCCCGCCCCCCTCACCCTGATCCTGCACAAGCCCCTGGGCGTCGTCTGTTCGCACCGCGAGCCGGGACGCAGCGTCTACGAACTCCTGCCAACCCGCTGGCGGCGTCGCGATCCGGCCCTCTCGTCCGTCGGCCGGCTCGATCTGGACACCACCGGCCTGCTGCTCATCACCGACGACGGCCCGCTTCTCCACAAGGTCATCGCGCCCAGAAGCCATGTGGCGAAACGCTATCACGTCACCCTGGACCGCCCGCTCCAAGGCCATGAGGGCGACCTGTTCGCGGCCGGAACCCTGATCCTGGAGAGCGACAGCGAACCCCTGGCGCCGGCCATCCTTGAGCCCCTGTCACCCACCACCGCCCATCTCACGGTGACCGAGGGCCGCTATCACCAGGTCCGCCGGATGTTCGCCGCCGCCGGCAACCACGTCACCGCCCTGCACCGCGACCGGATTGGTGTGCTCAACCTGCCCGACGACCTGTCGGCGGGATGTTTTCATATCCTGAACCAGGAGCAGAAGGCGGCCATCTTCGCCGCTCGCCCGGATTGACTCTATCGGCCTCGCCACCAGATGAGCGCCCGGCGCTCCAGCACCTGGAAAAAGACGTGCAGGCCGGCGGCCATGACGGCGAGGGCGACAATGGCCGCGAACATCTTGGTGGTCTGCAGCCGGTTGCCCGCTTCCAGGATGCGCCAGGCAAGGCCCTGGGCGCCGCCCGAGCCGGCCACGAACTCGGCCACCACCGCGCCGATGACGGCCAGGCCGGCCGCCACCTTACAGCCCTCGACGATGAACGGGACCGCCGAGGGCAGGCGAAGACGCAGGAGGCGCTGGCTGGGCGTCGCGCCATAGAGATCGAACAGGCGTTCGAGATCGGGGTCAGCGGCGGCGAGGCCGCGCACGGCGCCCGAGAAGATCGGGAAAAAGGCCACGATGGCGGCCAGGGCGACGATCGCCCGCCCAGGATGATCGACGCCGGCCCAGATCACGAACAGAGGGGCGATCGCCACCACCGGCGTGACCTGCAAAGCGACGGCCAGCGGGCGTACCGCCCGCCCCAGCGTCCGACTGAGCGACACCGCCAGGGCCAGAGCGCCCGCGAACAGGGCGGCGACGGCGAGCGCTTCCAGCGCCATGGTCAGGGTCCGCCAGGCGGCAATGGCCAGTGTCCCGGCGTTCTGGATCAAGGCGGCGGCGACCGCCGAGGGCGCGGGAAGCAGATAGGGCGGGATATTGAAGCCGTGGCACGCCGCCTCCCATCCGGCCAGGAGAAGGAACACCAGGCCAAGGGGCGCCAGGAAGCCGCCGAGGCGCCTCACGCCGCCCCCCCCCATGGCTCGCGCCAACTGTTCAGAGACCGCTTCGGCGGCGGCGCGGAAGATTGCCGAGGTGCGAAACCCGCCGGTTCGAGGCGCCGGCGCCTCGACTCGCGTTTCACCGGCGGCGCGTCCAGGGCCACTCGTCATCACGACGACGCGCCCGGCCATGTAGACAGCCTCCTCGACATTGTGGCTGACAAAGACGATGGCCGGCCGCTCATCTGACCAGATCGAAAGCACGTCATCGGCCAGGGCGCGGCGGGTGATCTCGTCGAGGGCCGCGAACGGTTCGTCCAGCAGCAGGAGTCTGGGGTGGGTAACGAGGGCGCGGGCCAGGGACGCGCGCATGGCCATGCCGCCGGAAAGTTGGGCGGGGCGCGTGTCCTGGGCGTCCCGCAGCCCGACGCGCCCCAAGGCGGCGATCGCGCGGCGGCGGGCCTCCCCGGCGACAATGCCCCTCAAGGTCAGGGGAAGCGCCACGTTGGCCTTGGCGCTGAGCCAGGGCGCGAGCGTGGCGGACTGGAAGACCACGGAAGTCTCGCCCCGCCCCGTCGCGCGATGCACCGCGCCCGCGCTCGGCGCCTCGAGTCCGGCGAGGAGCCGAAGCGCCGTCGACTTGCCGCACCCGGAAGGTCCCACGAGAGCCACGATCTCGCCGGCTGCCAGAGTGAGGTCGAACGGCCCCAGGGCCCGCCCTCGGCCGGGGTAGGTCATCTCGACGGCGACGAGGCGGGCGAGCGGATCAGACAAAGCGCGCGCCGCCTATTTGGCCGGCGGCGGGGCAAACCGCAGGCTATAGGCGCGGCGATAGTCCAGGGTCTTGGGGTAGACACCCTGTTCGGAAGCCATCTTGAAGAAGGCCGCCCAGCGGGCGTCGGTCATGACGCCAATGCTTTCGGTTTTCGCATCGCCGGAATCGACGATGCCGAAGGCGCGCATCTTGTCGCGCGCCTGGGCCAGCACATCCTCGGTCATCTCTGGATTGTCCTTGAGGATCAGCGCATCGCCGGGCCGGGGGTCGCCGCGTAGATAGGCCCGCCAGCCGGCGGCGCTGGCCTCCACGAAGGCGCGCACGGCCGCGGGGTTGGCGGCGATCAAGGCGTCCGGGGCCAGGACCATGGCCGCATAGCCGGGATAGCCTTCGTCGGCGAGTAGGAACACCAGGGGTTTCAGGTGAGCCTGTTTTTCCAGGGTGTACGGCTCGGAAGTAAGATAGCCCTCCTGCACGATCCGCGTGTCGGCCAGAAAGGGGGCGTTGTTGAAATTGTATTTCCGCACCTGGTCGTCGGTGAACCCATATTTGGCTTTGAGCCACACCCAGAAGGCGGAAATCGAGGCGTCCGACAGCAGGATCGGGTGACCTTTCATGTCAGCGAGGGAGCGGACGCCAGCGTTCGGATGGGCGATCAGCACCTGGGGGTCCTTTTGCATGAAGGCCGCCACCGCCTTCACCGGCACGTGCTCGGCGGCCAGATTCATCACGATGAAGCTGTTGGAGCCGATGCCCATCTCCACCGCCCCGGCGGCGACCAGCTGAGGCACATTCACGCCGGGGCCGCCCGGCACGATGGTCACCGCAAGGCCGCGTCTGGCGTATTCGCCATCGGCCAGAGCCTCATAGAAGCCGCCCTGCTCGGCCTGGGCGCGCCAGTCCGTTGCGAAGCGGATGGGCGTGGCGTGGACGAGGGCGTGCGATTTGTCGGGACTGCGAGAACAGGCTGCCGCCATGACTACCAAGGCGAGGGCGGCGAGCGTCGCTTTGTTCATGGTCCACGCTCCCCCGCAAGCGATCGGACGTTAAGCTGGGCGCGGGTTGAAGCCAAGGACCGCCGCGGCTCTTGCGTCCCACAAGCGGTTGACCATCTGCTGGCCAGCGCATCATCGCGCGCCGGTGGTCCGAGGCGAAAGATGAAATGGTCGATCGCGATCTTCATGGGCGGCGGCTTGGCCATCCTGTTCGGATTCATGGGATGGGCGTTCTACAGCACCCGCGCCATGGGGCTTGGCGGACCCGGATCGGGCGCCATCGTGGTGATGATCGTGGCCGGGGTGCTCGGAACAGGCCTGCTCACCGGCGTCCTGATGTGGCTGGCCTTCTATTCGTCGCGCAAGGGCTATGACGAGAGCCCGAGGTTCGAGACGAAGCCCGAAGCGGACGAGAAAGAGTGACCGCGCGATCAGGCGGGTTTCCGGTTCGCCCGCGCCAACCCCTCCCGACGCTCTTCGAGAATGAGCCAAACGTGTTCGGCTTGCGATAATTCGGCCCGCGCCGCCGACAAAGCGCCAGACGCCCGCGCGAAGGCGCCGGCGTCCCTGGCGTAGAGGGCAGGATCGGCGAGACGTTTTTCCAGACCCTCGATTTCGGCGGGGAGTTCGCCCATCCGCGTCTCCAGCTCGGCGAGCCGGCGCTCATCCTTGTAGGAAAGTTTCGCGGCCGGATTGGGCGATCGGGGCGGTTTGGCGTCGATAGGCTCGGAGCGCGCCACCGGCGCCGGGGTGAGGAAGCCAGGGTTCTGGGCCAGAAAATCCGACCAGCCGCCGGGTGTCTCGACGGCCCTTCCCAGGCCGTCCAGAGCGATGGTCGAGGTCGCCAGGCGATCGATGAAGTCACGGTCGTGGCTGACCAGGATCAAGGTTCCGGCGTAGTCGGCCAGCAGATCCTCAAGCAGGTCGAGCGTCTCCATGTCCAGATCGTTGGTCGGTTCGTCGAGGACCAGCACATTGGCCGCTCTGGCCAGGGCCCTGGCCAGAAGCAGCCGGTTTCGCTCGCCGCCTGAAAGGCTGGCGACCGGCTGGCGAAGCTGATCGTCGCGGAACAGGAAGTCGCGGGCGTAGGCGGCGACATGTCGCGGCCGGCCCCGCACCATGACCTGGTCGCCGCCCAGCGGCGCGAGGGCCGCCGTCAAGGTCATATCCAAAGCCAAATCATCCCTGGCCTGATCAACATAGGCGATCTCCAGATTCGAACCGAGACGGACATCGCCGCGGTCGGGAAGGACTTCGCCCAGCAGCATCTTGACCAGGGTGGTCTTGCCCGCGCCGTTGGGACCCATGATCGCCACCCGCTCGCCCTTGAGGACGCGGGTGGAAAAGTCTCCAATGAGCATGCGGCCGTCGTAACCTTTGGAGAGGTTTCGGGCCTCGATCACCCGTCGCCCCGAGGCTGTCGCCACGCTCGCTGCGCCCAGTTTGAGCGAGCCGCGCGCCAGGCGAAGGCGCTCGGCCTTGTCGTTTCGCAGCGCCAGCAGCCGACGTCGCCGGCCCTCGTTGCGCGCCCGGCGGGCGGTGACGCCATGCGCCATCCAGTGCTGTTCGCGCTCGATGGACTTGTCGAGACGGCGGTCCTCCTCGGCCCGCGCCGCGGCGATACCCTCGGCCCAGTCGTCGAAGGCGGCGAAGCCCGCGTCCAGCCGGAGCACCCGGCGAGCCTCGAGCCAGAAGCAGCGCCGGGTCACCCGTCCCAGAAACGCGCGGTCGTGGCTGACAATCAGGATCGAGGAGCGGCTTCGCCCCAGGAGACCTTCCAAACGCTCGATGGCCACGATGTCCAGGTGGTTGGTGGGCTCGTCCAGCAGGAGCACATCGGGGTCCTCGGCGACGACGCGGGCCAGCGCCGCCTTTCGCGCCTCGCCACCCGAGATACCGGCCGTCGCGCGGCCGGGGTCGAGGCCGAAGATCTCCAAGGCCGCCTCCGCCTTGTGTTTGGCCGCGCCGCCGGCCGTCGCATGGTCGATCAGCGC
>JALYTR010000103.1 GCA_030854165.1 Pseudomonadota bacterium
GGCCGGACTTCCCCCAGGGGGGGAAGAGAGTCGTGCAAAAAAACACCAACAAAACCAAAGGAGAGACCCATGACCGACACCGCCGTTCCCGCCCCCACGTCCGCGCCGCCACTTCTGGTGACGCTGATCCATGACTACGCCCAGAAGGCCCTCACCATGGGGGCCGTCGCCCTGGCCGCGCATGGGGTGATCGCCGCCTCACAGGAAGACCAAGCGGTCCAGCTTGGCGTCTCGGGCGCGCTGTTCATCTTCTCCGTGGGCTGGACCTACGTCGCCGCCAGGTTCCGCACCGGCCAACTCAAAGCCGCCATCGCCGCCCCCGCCGTCACCCCTCCCACAGCCCAAGGATAAGCCCATGAAATACGCCGCTCTCGCCATCGCCTTCATCGTGCCGGTCGCCATGGCCGCCGCTTGCGGGTCGCTCAACGGCCCGGTCCCGCCCACCGTCCATATGGACGCCGGCAAGGCCCTCATCGCCGCCGAGGGGACGCTGGACGTATCGGTTCTGGCCGCCGACACCGCCATCAAGGCCGGGCTCACCACGCCCGCCCAACGGGCCGTGATCGCCGCCCTGGTCCCCAAGGTCGAGGCCAATCTCACCCTCGCCCGGAGCGCCTACGCCGCCACCGACGCGGCCACCTTCCCGGCCCTCACCGCCAACCTCATCGCCCTCGCCGCCCAGCTCGACGCGGCCCACTAAGGAGACATGCCCATGAACCCGATCATCTCCGCCATCCTCGCCCTGATCACCGCCGCGCCGAACGCCATCGCGCAAGTCCAGGCGCTGTGGAATGAGATCAAGACCGGCCTCGGCGCCCAGGACCAGGCCGTCGTCGATACGGTGCTTTCCGTGCTGAACCCGAAGGTCGATGGCGATCTGGCGGGGCTGGCGAGGGACGCGGCGCCCTGAACCCCCGCGCGCCGCTTCGCCGATCCCGCCAAGGCGTCGCGCCCGGCTGGTCCCTCGCGGGGCCGGCCGGGCGCTTTTTTCGTTTCAGAACCTTAGGCCATGGGCCACGAACCAGGCCAGGGCGGCGGCGGCCAGGGCGACGGGGAGGACGCGCCAGGCGCCGGCCATGCGGGGCGGGGGAACGCCCGGATCGAGACGGGAGCGGCCGGTGATCATGGGACCGGTGAGGTTTCGTCCGCGCACGGCGTAATAGGCGATGGCGGCCAGGTGCAGGGCGATCAGGGCCAGGAGGATATAGAAGGCCAGATGGTGAATTCTGGCGATGGCGCGGGATGCATCGAAGCTGATGAATTTCGACAAGGGGCCGGCCTCGAAGCCGTCCTCGTCGACGGAGAAGAGGCCAAGGCCGATCTGGACGGCGAGGGCGGCGAGCATGGCCACGACGCTCCAGCCGCCCAGAGGGTTGTGCCCGACGACGGTGGGGAGGCGCCCGCACAGATAGGCGAGGGTGGCCGCCGGCCCGCGCAGGAAGCCCGCGAACCGGGCGGTTTGCGATCCGGCGACGCCCCAGATGAGGCGGAAGACCAACAGACCCAGAATGAGGTAGCCGCTCAGCCGGTGCCAGGGCAGGTGGTCGTTGCGGGCGCTCCACCAAGAGAACGGGATGAGGGCGGCGAGCGCCCAGTGGACGAGACGGACGGGGAGGTCCCAGACGCGGACGGGGGGGCGGCCCCGACCCTCCGCCGCCTCATCGACAGACACGCCCGTCACGCCCTGTCTTGGGGTCAGGCCTTGTCCGGCGCCTTGAACTTCTTGTGGCACCCGTCGCAGGCGGCCCCGACCGGATGCAGGGCGGCGTGGACGGCGGTAAGGTCGCCGGCGGCGGCCGCGGCGTTGAGCGTGGCGGCGGCCGTGACGAGCTTGCCTCTGGCGGCGGCGAAAGCGGCCGGATCGGTCCACACGATCGGCAGGGCGTGGGTCCTGGCGCCCGATTCGCGGCCGCTGCCGACCGGGAACCAGGTGGGGATGGCCTGGGCCGCCGCCGTGATCGCGGCCGCCTGGACCTTCACCACCGCCTTGTCCGGCGAGGCCGAATGCATCTGAACGCTCAAGGCCTTGGCCGCCGCGCCGAGCGCCTTCATATGGGCCATGCGCGCCTTGGCGGCTGTCGCGCCCGAAAGTCCGGCCCCGAGCGCCGCGCCGGCAAGGAGGGCGGCGATCAGGCCGAGGGCGGCGGCGCGCGGTCGAATGGCTGGCATCGATGGACTCCTGCGTGGCGGTTCCCACGAACCATCCGCAGGAGAGCGACCAAAGCGGTCGCCCGTCAAGCTTGGCCGATGAGCGACTGGCGCACCCGACAGGATTCGAACCTGTGACCTCTGCCTTCGGAGGGCAGCGCTCTATCCAGCTGAGCTACGGGTGCGGGAGCGGGGCGACGTTTAGCCGATCACCAAGCCCCCGCGCAAACCCGAGGTTCACGGCGAGGCCCCTCCCGCCCCCGCCGCGTAGGTCAGGGAGACGAAGACGTCCTCCAGGTCCGGATCCTCGGTGCGCAGGTCCTTGATCGGCACGCCGGCGGCGCGGACGGCGGCGATCACCTGCTCGACGCCGGCCTCGCGGGTCTTGAAGGTGACGGCCAGGTCGCCGCCGGGGCGCAGGCGGCCCTCGAAGGGGCGAAGGTCCGGCGCGGCGGCCAGGGGCGCCTCGGGCGTCACCACCACGGTGCGGCTGTCCAGGCGGCGCAGAAGCTGGGCCGTCGGCTCGCAGGCGACCACCTGGCCGCGGTTGACGATGGCGATGGTGTCGCAGAGCTGCTCGGCCTCCTCCAGATAGTGGGTGGTGAGGACCACGGTGACGCCGAGCTGGTTGAGGGAGACGACATAGCTCCACAGCTGGCGCCGCAACTCCACGTCCACCCCGGCGGTGGGTTCGTCCAGGATCAGCACCGGCGGGTTGTGGACCATGGCCTTGGCCACCATCAGCCGCCGCTTCATGCCGCCGGAAAGCTGGCGCACATAGGCGTCGGCCTTGTCGGTGAGCCCTAGAGCGCCCAGCAGCACATCGGTGCGCCGCTCGCGTTTGGGGACGCCATAGAGGCCGGCCTGGACCTCCAGGGATTCGCGGGGGGTGAAGAAGACGTCCATCGCGATCTCCTGGCCCACGACGCCGATGGCGGCCCGGGCGTCGCGCGGCGCCTCGTCGATGTCGCGGCCCCAGATGGAGACCTTGCCGGCGGTCTTGCGGGTCAGCCCCGAGAGGATGTTGATGAAGGTCGACTTGCCCGCCCCGTTGGGCCCCAGCAGGCCGAAGATGGCTCCGCGCGGAATGGCCAGGTCGACACCCTTCAGCGCCTCCATGGCCGGGGTGGTCCGGGTGGCCGGATAGGTCTTGAAAAGGCCGGCAGCCTCGATGGCGTGGTCGGGGAGGATCATGGAGTTCCTGGTCGCGGCGCCGGTTGACGGCGCTCTGGTCGGTCGCATACCTAGGCGCGCCCCCGCCCCCGGAAAAGGCCGATCCGCATCACATGACCGAACCGACCTACGCCGAACTGACCGACACCGTCGCTCTCACCCCACCGGAGGTCGTCGTCGTGCGCTCGCGCCGCCTCGCCTGCGACGGGGTAGGCGGGGCGCTGGGCCATCCGCGGGTCTGGCTGGAGATGGGCGAGGCCGACTTCGTCGAATGCGGCTACTGCGACCGCCGCTTCGTCCTGGCGAGCGGGGCCTCGGGTCACGAGGAGGAGCTGCTGGCCCCGGGAGTCTACGAGGGGCCGGGCGGGCATTAAGGCCGGGACGGCGGTTGAACGGCGGGCGGCGGAGTCGCTTCGAACCGGATGGGGATGCGTATCGGCGCGCCATCGACCGGACCGCCCTCGTCGGTCCAGAGATTCATGCGCAGGATCTGGGCCACCTGGACGGCGGCCTGGGAGAAGCCGAGCCCGTCGGGCTGGGCGTCGAGCGGCCGACAGTCCGTCAGCGCCCCGTCGGCGCCGACCGTACAGCCGGCCGTTTCCCGCCCGGCCCGGACGCCTTTGTCGGCCGCCGTCTTGGGAAAGACCGCCGACAGGGCGCCGGGCCCGGGCCGGACGATCCATCGCGGATCGCCGATGCGCCGCTCCTGAAAGTCCCCGCTCTTGGGGTCGATCAAGCGGATCGGCAGGTTGACGTAGGTTGGCTGGCCGCTTTTCGCGGCTTCGAAATCCATTTTCAGGCTGAAACGCCCAATCAGCGAGCGGGCGGCCCGGTCGAACCCCTTGCCGCGCGGTTCCTCGGTGATCGTTGCACAGGCTTCGAGTTCGCCCTTGGATCTGACCCGGCAGCGCAGGACGACATGCCCGCTCGGTCCGGCCGCCCCATGGGGCCACGCTCGCTCGAGATCGGCGAAATTGGGCGCCGCGTTCCAGACCGGCTGCACGATCATGGTGAACCCGCCCAACGATCCGCCGCCGTGGGCGCTCTCCCATTTGAAATTGATCGGAATATTGACGCTCGAGCGCACTGGGCCGGCCGGACCCATGGCCGGTCTGAATAGGAAACTCGGCGCCAGCAGGAGCGCCGCCGCGCCGAATTCCTCACCCGGCGGCGTCTCCGAAATCACCGCGCAGTCTTCCGCCAAACCTCGGACATTGACCATGCAGCCTATTTCCGCCCGGCCGCTGATGCCGGCCAGCCAGGCGTGGGCGGGCCAGACCGCGCGAAGCGCGTCGGGATCGGGTTTCTTGAGCCAATCGGGGTTGGTGTGAAAGGCCGGCGGGGAGGCGGCCACCGCCGCAGCGGCCCAGATCGCCAACATCATCTTGCCCGCCCCCCAATACAGTACCCTTCCATACCCATGGAACCGCCGAGCGCAACGACGTCTCGCATCCTTTCCGGCCGTTCAGGCGTTGCCCTGGCCGGGACGATATCGCGCAAAGGGATTCGCGACATGACACGCACTGCAATTCTGGGCGCCATCGCCGCGGCGGCCTTGCTGGCTGGATGCGCCGGCGGCCCCGGTTATTATGGCGGTGGGCCCGGCTACGGCGTGGCTGTGGGCTACGACGGCTATTACGATGGATTCTACGGGCCGATTTATGACGGCTATTGGCGCGGACGATCCTTCTATTGGCGCGACCGCGACGGTGGCCGCTGGCGCCGTGACGACGGCCGCCACTTCCGCCACGAAGCGGCGAACGGCTTCCGTCACATCCAGGGCGAACGCCACCCCGACCGCCGGCCGGGCTGAGAGGTGAATAACCTCCCTCCCCATGGCGGGGAGGGAGGGCTATCTAAGGCGGCATGACCGACAGCCTCGCCGCCGCTCCCGCCGCCCTCCCCGAGACTTTGGACGACATCCCCCGCGCGCCCACCCAGGACGGGCCGAACGTGCGGCTGTATCTGGTGGACGGCTCGGGGTTCATCTTCCGCGCCTATCACGCCCTGCCGCCGCTGACCCGCAAGTCGGACGGTCTGCCGGTGGGGGCGGTGCAGGGGTTCTGCAACATGCTGTGGAAGCTCCTGGTGGACATGAAGGCGGCCCCGGACGCGCCGACCCATCTGGCGGTGATCTTCGACCACTCCGAGAAAACCTTCCGCAACAACCTCTACCCCGCCTACAAGGCCCACCGCCCGCCGGCCCCGGAGGATCTGATTCCGCAGTTCCCCCTGGTGCGCGAGGCGACGCGGGCGTTCGGGGTGCCGTGCCTGGAACTGGCCGGCTATGAGGCCGACGACCTGATCGCCGCCTATTGTTGCCACGTCCGCGACGCCGGCGGCGAGGTGGTGATCGTCTCCTCCGACAAGGACCTGATGCAGCTGGTCGGCGATCGGGTCTCCATGCTCGACACCATGAAGAACCTGCGCATCGGCGTGCCCGAGGTGATCGAGAAGTTCGGCGTGCCGCCGGAAAAGGTGGTGGACGTCCAGGCCCTGTGCGGCGACTCCGTGGACAACGTCCCCGGGGCCCCCGGCATCGGGATCAAGACCGCCTCGGCCCTGATCGGCGAATACGGCGACCTCGATACGCTGCTCGCCCGGGCCGGGGAGATCAAACAGGACAAGCGCCGGGCGACCCTGATCGATTTCGCCGACCAGATCCGCCTGTCGCGCCAGCTCGTCACGCTGGATTGCGAGACGCCGCTGCCGGCGGCCCTGGACACCCTGGCCGTGGAGGCGCCCGAGCCGGCGACCCTCGCCGCCTTCCTGGAGGCCATGGAGTTCCGCACCCTGGCCCGGCGGGTGGGCGAGGCGGCGGGGATCAAGCCCGAGCCGGCCCCCGCGCCCTCGGCGCCGGTCCACGCCCCCATCGACACCACCGCCTATGTCTGCGTGCGCGACCTGGCCACGCTCGACGCCTGGATCGCCAGGGCGCGCGACGTGGGGACCGTCGCTTTCGACACCGAGACCGACGCCCTCTCCTCGGCCAACGCCAATCTCTGCGGCGTATCCCTTGCCGTGGCGGCGGGCGAGGCCTGCTACATTCCGGTGGGGCATTGCGAAGCGGATGGCCTTTCCCTGGAAGCCGCCGCCGACCTAGACCAGATTCCGCTGGACGCTGTGATCGCCCGGCTGAAGCCGCTCTTGGAGGACCCGAGCGTCCTGAAGATCGCCCAGAACGCCAAATACGACCTGGCTGTCCTCTCGCGCCATGGGATCGCCGTGGCGCCCATCGAGGACACCATGCTGATCTCCTATGTGCTGGAGGCCGGCCTGCACAACCACGGCATGGACGAGCTTTCGGCCCTGTGGCTTGGCCACCAGCCGATCAGCTTCAAACAGGTGGCGGGAGCCGGCAAGGCCCAGAAGAGTTTCAAGCACGTGGCCCTGGATCCGGCCACCTGCTACGCCGCCGAGGACGCCGACGTCACCTTGAGGCTCTACCAGCATCTGCGCCCGCGCCTGGCGCGCGAGGGTTTGCTCACCGTCTATGAGACCCTTGAGCGCCGCATGCCGCCGGTGCTGGCACAGATGGAATGCCACGGCGTCCGCGTCGATCGCGATCGCCTGCGCCACCTCTCGCACAATTTCTCCTTGCGCATGGCCGATTTCGAAGCCCAGGCCCAGGCCCTGGCCGGCCGGCCGTTCAATCTCGGCAGCCCAAAGCAGATCGGCGATGTGCTGTTCGCCGAAATGGGTCTGGCCGGCGGCAGGAAGACGCCGACGGGCGTGTGGAGCACCGACTCCGGCGTGCTGGAAAGCCTCGCCGCCCAGGGCCACGCCCTGCCGCGCGTCCTGCTCGACTGGCGCCAGCTCTCCAAGCTCAAGGGCACCTACACCGAGGCCCTGGCCGCGGCGGTGAGCGAGCGGACCGGCAGGGTCCACACCTCCTACGCCCTGGCCTCGACGACGACCGGTCGCCTCTCGTCGTCCGATCCGAACCTGCAGAACATTCCGATCCGCACCGAGGAGGGGCGCAAAATCCGCCAGGCCTTCATCGCCGAGCCGGGCCACCTGCTGATC
>JALYTR010000104.1 GCA_030854165.1 Pseudomonadota bacterium
AGCTGGCGGTAGACGGCCCGCGCGCGTTCGAAATCGCCGACGGTGATGAAGACGTGGGCGACGCCGTTGATCTCCATGGCGGGTCTAGGTATCGCCCCTCACGTCCACCGGAGCCGGGTTGTCCGCTCCGCCGACCAGGCGATAGACGACGCCGGCCAGGATGGCGCCCACGAAAGGCGCGGTCCAGAACAGCCAGAGCTGCTGGATCGCCCAGCCGCCCTCGAACAGGGCCGGCCCAAGGCTGCGGGCCGGGTTCACCGAGGTGTTGGTGACCGGAATGCTGATCAGGTGGATCAGGGTGAGGCAAAGGCCAATGGCGATCGGCGCGAAGCCCTTGGGGGCGTTGCCGTGAGTCGATCCTAGGATCACGAACAGGAAGCCGAAGGTCATGACGACCTCGCTCACCGCGCAGGCCGCCAGGGAGTAGTGACCGGGCGAATGATCGCCATAGCCGTTGGAGGCGAACCCTCCGGCCATGTCGAAGCCGGCGTGACCGGTGGCGACGACATAGAGGATGGCCGCCCCGGCTATGCCCCCCAGCACCTGCGCCAGAATGTAGGGAACCACGTCGCGGATCGGGAAACGGCCTCCCGCGTAGAGGCCTATGGTGACGGCCGGGTTGAAGTGGGCCCCGGAAACGTGACCGACCGCATAGGCCATGGTCAGCACCGTCAGGCCGAAGGCCAGGGCGACGCCGGCAAAGCCGATCCCGAGACCCGGATAGGCGGCGTCGAGCACGGCGGCGCCGCACCCGCCCAGCACCAGCCACAAGGTTCCGATGAACTCCGCCGCGAGACGTTGACTCATATTCATTGAAAGACCCCCTTGACAATGGCATCTTGACCCCCGGCCAGCTTGGCACGGAGTTTCGGCGCGCGAAAGGGGCGTTTCGCGGGATCGTCCGGACTTTGCGAACACCGCCCGCCACGTCATAAGGCCAGCCAATCCACGGAGACCAAAGCCCATGGCCCTCGACGCCGGCGACACCGCCAAGACCTTCCGCTGGGACGATCCCCTCGACCTGACCTCTCGCCTTTTGGAAGAGGAGCGGATGATCGGCGAGGCGGCGCGCGCCTATGCTCGCGACAAGCTCCTGCCGCGTGTGGTGAGCGCCTATGCCGAGGAGCGTTTCGACCGCGAGATCATGACCGAGATGGGCGCCCTGGGCTTTCTGGGCGCCACCCTGCCGGAGGCGTACGGCGGGGCCGGCGTGAACCATGTCGCCTATGGCCTGATCGCCCGCGAGATCGAGGCCATCGACAGCGGCTACCGCTCGGCGATGAGCGTGCAGTCGTCCCTGGTCATGTATCCGATCTTCGCCTTCGGTTCCGAGGCGCAGCGCCGGCGTTGGCTGCCGCCCATGGCCAAGGGCGAGATCGTCGGCTGTTTCGGCCTTACCGAGGCGGACGGCGGCTCCGACCCGGCCTCCATGCGCACGGTCGCCAAACCGGTCGATGGCGGTTTCGTGCTCAACGGCGCCAAGATGTGGATCACCAACGCCCCGATCGCCGATGTGGCCCTGGTGTGGGCCAAGCTGGACGGGGTCATCCGCGGCTTCCTGATCGAGCGCGGCGCCGAGGGGTTCGTCACGCCCAGAATCGAGAACAAGCTCTCCCTGCGCGCCTCGGTCACCGGTGAGATTTCCCTTTCCGACGTATTCGTGGGCAAAGACGCCATCCTGCCGGACGTGAGCGGGCTGCGCGGCCCGTTCTCCTGCCTCAACAAGGCCCGTTACGGCATCGCCTGGGGGGCCATGGGGGCGGCCGAGTTCTGCATGCACGCGTCCCGGGACTATGTGATGAGCCGGCAAGTGTTCGGCAGACCCCTGGGCGCGCGCCAACTGGTGCAGAAGAAGCTCGCCGACATGATGACCGAGATCGCGCTCGGCTATGAAGGCGCCCTGGCCCTGGGGCGCCTCATCGACCAGGGGGCGTGGGTCCCCGAGGCGATAAGCCTGATGAAGCGCAACAACTGCGGCAAAGCGCTGGAAATCGCCCGGGTCGCGCGCGATATACACGGCGGCAACGGCATCGCCGGCGAGTACCATGTCATGCGCCACGCCGCGAACCTGGAGACCGTCAACACCTACGAAGGCGCCCATGACGTCCACGCCCTGATCCTCGGCCGCGCCATCACTGGTGAGAATGCGTTCTAGGCGCGATCGGTGGGATCTTCGCTCGGCCCCGGCCCCCTCCACCGCTTCGCGGTCCCCCTCCCCCCAAGGGGGAGGAGAGGAGGTGACGACGCTCACCTTCACGCTCTCTTCCCCCCTTGGGGGAAGTACGGCCGAAGGCCGGGATGGGGGCTCCAGCTTGGCGCGTTCGAACTTCAATGGTGACGGCCCACGCCGCCCCCGCCTCCATGCGCACGGTGGTCGCGGCATCCGCCCTCGGCACGACCTTCGAGTGGTACGATTTCTTCGTGTTCGGGACGCTGACGCCGGTCATCGCCAGGAACTTCTTCACCGCCCTGGATTCCACCGCCGGCCTGCTGGCCGTGCTGGCCCTGTTCGGGACCGGCTTCTTTTTTCGGCCGGTCGGCGCGCTGATCTTTGGTCGTCTCGGCGACCGCGTCGGACGCAAGAGCACGTTCCTGATCACCGTGACCATGATGGGCGCCGCGACGGTCGCCATCGGCCTTCTACCCACCTACGCGCAAGCAGGACCGCTGGCCCCGATCCTGCTGATCGCCATGCGGATCGTGCAGGGAACCGCGCTCGGCGGCGAGTATGGCGGCGCGGCGATCTTCGTCGCCGAACATTCTCCGCCGGACCGTCGCGGTCTGATGACCGCCTGGATCCAGACCTCGGCGGCCCTGGGCCTGATCGGCGCCCTGGCGGTGATCTTCGTCCTGCGCACGGGCCTGGGCGAAGCGAGATTCGTCGACGCCGGCTGGCTGGGCGGCTGGCGGGCGCCGTTCCTGATTTCGGCCGGCCTGCTCGGCGTCTCCATCTGGATGCGCCTGAAACTCACCGAAAGCCCGGCGTTCGCGAAGCTCAAGGCGGCCGGAACCCAGACCAGGGCCCCCTACGCCGAGGCGTTCGGCCAATGGAGGAACCTGAAGATCGTCTTCATCGCCCTGATCGCGGTGATGAGCGCCCAGGGGGCGGCCTGGTACGCCGCCTTCTTCTATGTCGAGCAGGTGTTTCTCGAGCGGTTCCTGAAGATCGCCCCGTCGACCGGGACCCTGCTGCTGCTGGCGATGAGCGTGGCCAGCGCGCCGCTCTACATCGCCTTCGGCTGGTTGTCGGACAAGGTGGGGCGCAAATGGGTGATGTGGGGCGGCATGAGCCTCGCCCTCGTCGCCTTCTTCCCCGCCTTTCACGCCCTGACGCCCCTGGCCAATCCGGCCCTGGCGGCGGCCGAGGCGCGGACCCCGGTGGTGGTGATCGCCGATCCTGCCCGCTGCTCGCTGCAGTTCGACCTCCTCGGCAAGCGGACCTTCGCCACCGCCTGCGATCTGGCCAAGACGGCGCTGGCCAACGCCGGGGTGTCCTATGTGAACCAGGCCGCGTCGACTGGGACGGTGGCGCGAGTCCAAATCGGCGATAAGGTCATCGTCTCACGCGAGGGGGCGGCCTTGGCGGCGCCGGCGCTGAAGGCCGCGGCCGAGGACGTCAAGGCGCGGATCGCCTCGGCCCTGAAGGCGGCCGGCTACCCAAGCGTGGCCGACCCGGCGCGGGTGAATTTCTGGGGCTTGTTCGGCGTGCTGATGATCTTCGTCATCGCCGCCACGGCCCTCTACGGCCCGCAGGCCGCCGCCCTGGTGGAGCTGTTCCCCACCCGCATCCGCTACACCGCTCTTTCTCTGCCCTATCATGTCGGCACCGGCTGGGTCGGCGGCTTCCTGCCCGTCACCGCCTTCGCCATCGTCACGGCGACCGGGAACATCTATTCGGGGCTGTGGTATCCGGTGATTTTCACGGGGCTCAGCGTCGTGACATTGCCCTTCCTGTTGCCGGAGACGCGGCGGCGGTCGATCGAGGCTTAGCGGCGAGAACCGCACGGATTTTGGCCGCCGGCAAGCGGACGATTCGAACGTCTCGGAAGGGGTGGGAAACCGACAGTTCAGGGGTCGCGCCGCGAGGTCTGCCGCGCGCCCATCGTGCTCCCTGACCTGGGCGCGGCGGTTGGCGTCCCGCGCGTCAACCGTTGAAAAAAATTTCGCGGGTCAATGTCGATTTCCAAAACCCCCGCTCGTCGCTTTGATGATAGGCCAATGAGGCCGGCTCTGACGGAGGGAGATGGACGATGCGTGTGATGGTGTTCGGGAAAGCCAATGAGAGCGAAATGGGCATGGCGCCCACGCCCGAGATGATGGAGGCGTTCAAGGCGATGGACGCGTTCACCGAGGAGCTGGTCAAGGCCGGCGTCTTCGTGGCCGCCGCTGGCCTGAAGCCCAGCGCCGAGTCCAAGCGCATCGCCTTCGACGGCGCAAAGCGCACGGTGATCGACGGGCCGTTCGCCGAGAGTCGCGAGCTGGTCGTTGGCTTCTCGATCTGGGAGGTCAAGGACATGGACGAGGCCATGGCCTGGGCGATGCGCAGCCCCACCATGCCCGGCACCCCAGGCGAAATGGAGATCCGGCCCTTCTACGAGGCGGCGGATCTGGCCGGGTTCGTGACGCCGGAGGAACTCGCGACGCCGCGTGACGGGGAGCGCGGGAAGCTCGGGGTCGCCTGAGGCCGTCGGCCGCGGCCGGCTTGCCCGCCTTATGGCTTTGCCCGACAAGGCGGCATGACCGCGGGCGAGACGCATCGGGCGATCGAAGCGACCTTTCGCATCGAGCGGGCCAGGCTCATCGCGGGCTTGGCTCGGCTGGTGCGCGATATCGACCGCGCGGAGGAACTGGCGCAGGACGCCCTGGTCATCGCCCTTGCCGAATGGCCCAGGACCGGCGTTCCGGCCAATCCCGGCGCCTGGCTGATGACAACCGCCAAACGCCGCGCCATCGACGCCATCCGTCGCGACAAGATGCGCGATCGCAAGCACGAGGCGATGGCGCGGGAACTGGACGGCGCGTTCGATTCAAAGGTTGGCGTCTGGGGCGCGGCCGAAGCGATCGAGGCGTCCATGGACGACGATCTTGGCGACGAGCTGCTGGGTCTCATCTTCACAGCCTGCCACCCCATGCTCTCGGCCGACGCCCGCGCCGCGCTCACACTGCGGGTCATCGGCGGCCTGACCACCGACGAGATCGCCCGGGCCTTCCTGTCGAGCGAGGCGACAATCGCCCAGCGCATTGTGCGCGCCAAGAAGACGATCGGTAAGGCCGGGTTGAGCTTTGAGGCGCCGCGCCGCGCCGAACGGGCGGCGCGGCTTCCCTCGGTGCTGGAGGTCATCTACCTCATCTTCAATGAGGGCTATGCCGCCACGGCGGGTGACGACCTCGTCCGGCCGAGCCTGTGCCTGGAGGCGCAACGGCTGGGCCGTATGCTGGCGGGCCTGATGCCCGAGGACGCCGAGGTGTTCGGCCTGCTGGCCCTGATGGAGATCCAGGCATCGCGCCTGCCGGCGCGGACCGGATCCGACGGCGCCCTGGCGCCGTTACCTGAGCAGAATCGCGCCCGCTGGGACCAGCTCCTGATCCGCAAAGGCCTTGACGCGCTGGCCCGCGCCGATGTTCTGGGCGGCGCCAACATGGGGGATTGGGGCCCCTATGCGTTGCAGGCCGCGCTTGCAGCCTGCCATGGGCGCGCGCGCAATGCGGCCGATACCGACTGGCCCCGCATCGCCGCGCTCTACGACCAGCTAGGCACTGTGGCGCCCTCGCCGGTGGTCGATCTCAATCGAGCGATCGCCCACGGCATGGCCTTTGGGCCCAACGCGGGCCTGCGACTGGTGGACGAGATCGCCGGCGCCGCCGCCCTGCGAAATTACGCGCCATTGCCGGCCGCGAGGGGCGACTTTCTGTTTCGGGCTGGCCGACTGGCCGAGGCCCGCTGCCAATTCGAGGCGGCGGCCAAGCTCACTCGCAACGCGCGGGAAGCGGCCTTTCTCCTCGCCCGAGCGGACGCTTGTGGCTGACGACGTCGATCGCCGTGTCTGAAGCGCGCCTTGGAAAGACCGAACGCCGCCCCTCCGCTCCCGGCCAATCTCGGTCTTTGACGCGGCGCCCGCCAAGTCCTGCATTGGGTCGATCTTCCCCGTTGCCGGCATGACCGAAGCGGCCCCGACCCTGCCCGCGCATCGTCCGCCGGACTCATATTGCTGGAGCATTGGCACTCGAGAAGAAACACCCCACACCTACCGTCCCCGCCCGGGCCCGTCCCGGCGGCCCATGACCCCGCTATTTGCCGTTGCCGCGCTTGGGCGCGGCGAATGCCGACACCGGGGCATGGGTGGCCAGCGCTGGCGCCCGGCCAAGACGTTCCTTTGGGGTGATCTATCCTGAGCGTCCGGTGCACTATCCCGGCCCCCGCCGCGCCGCCGCGCCTCGGCTGACCGAGTCGGAGACCAGGACGGCGGAAATGGCGATGGCGGCGGCGATGACGCACAGGACCACGGCGCGGCTCTCGCCGCCGGGGGTCTGGGTGGCCTGGTAGATGGCGGTGGGCAGGGTGAGGCTCTCGCCGGGGATGGCGGCCACGAAGGTGATGGTGGCCCCGAACTCGCCCAGGGCCTTGGCGAAGCCCAGCACCGCGCCGGCGGCGAGGCCCGGGCCGGCCAGGGGCACGGTGACGCGGATGAGACGCACCCAGAATCCGGCCCCCAGGGTGCGGGCGGCCTCGTCCACCTCGCGGTCGATGGCCTCGATGGACAGGCGGATGGGGCGCACCATCAGGGGAAAGGCCATGATCCCGGCCGCCAGGGCCGCGCCGGTCCAGCGGAAAGCGAACACGATGCCCAGGCTGCCCAGAGGTCGGCCCAGAACGCCGTGCGGACCCAGCAGCACCAGGAGGGCGTAGCCGGTGGCCACCGGCGGCAGGACCAGCGGCAGGTGGGTGAGGGCGTCCAGCAAGGCTCGACCCGGAAAGCGGCCGCGCGCCAAGGCGTAGGCGACGGCCAGCGCCAGCGGCAGACCGACCACCGTCGCTGTCGCCGCCACCTTGAGCGAGAGCAGGACGGCCTGGACGTCTTCCGGAGGGAGAAGGCTCACGACGCCGTCGCCGCGGACAGCACCTCGACGGCGACATCAAGGTCTCTCAGCGCCAGGGCCAGACCCTGATCGGCCATATCCCCCACGACCGCCACCAGGCGGCCCGCGCGAGCCAGTTCGGCCAGGGTCCGAGCGTCCGCCATGTCCGGCGCCAGGCGCTCGGCGTCGCGGCGGCCGTGGCTGGCCAGAAGCGAATCCGCGCCGCCGCCGGCCACCACCACGTCGGCGATGGCCAGGAC
>JALYTR010000105.1 GCA_030854165.1 Pseudomonadota bacterium
GGGTCAGACGACGGCGGTCGGGATCGGCGGCGATCCGGTGAAGGGGACCGAGTTCATCGACATTCTGGAGATGTTCCTCGCCGACCCAGAGACGCGATCGATCATCATGATCGGTGAGATCGGCGGCGGGGCCGAGGAAGACGCCGCCGCCTTCTTGAAGTCGCACAAGGTGAAGAAGCCCACTGTCGGATTTATCGCCGGCCGCACCGCCCCGGCGGGGCGGCGGATGGGCCACGCCGGGGCGATCATCTCTGGCGGCAAGGGCGGCGCGGAAGACAAGATCGCCGCCATGGAGGCCGCCGGTATTCGGGTGGCGTCGTCTCCGGCGGCGTTGGGGAATACGCTCGTAGAGGTGTTGAACGGGAGGTGAATTCCTTCTCCCGCGAAGAGAGACGATACCCGTCGCCTGCCTATTGACAGGCTACAGTCCAATGGCCAGATAACGTCATGAGAATCGTGGGCATCCGACACAAGGGGGTCGCGCGACTCTACGAACGCAACGACGCTTCCGGGATCGATAGTCGGATGGCGGACAAGGTGCGGCTGCAACTGGGCTTTCTCGACGCCATGACGGATAGCGCCGAGTTGGGACGCCTTCCGCTTTGGAAGCCTCACAGGCTGAGCGACGGCCGCTGGAGCTTTCACGTCACCGCCAACTGGCGCCTGACCTTCGCGGCTGATGACGCGGCCGGCGAAGTGTCGAGCGTGGATCTGGAAGACTATCATTAGAGGAGATAGAGCAATGATGCACAGCCCCCCCCACGTCGGAGAATTCGTGCGCGAGGTGCTCGCCGAACAGGGGCTCAACATCTCCTCGGGCGCGCGTGCCCTGGGCGTGACCCGCCAGGCGCTTTCGACTCTGACGAACGGCGGAGGCCTGTCTCCCGAGATGGCGATCCGCCTCGAGAAGGCCTTCGGCGTCGGCATGGACACCCTGCTGCGGATGCAGACCAACCATCAGATTGCCCAGGCGCGCGAATACGCGGACGTTATCCACGTCCAGCGCTTCGCGGTGGCGTGATCTCGTCGCCTGTCAGGCAGGGGCGGCGCGGAAGACAAGATCGCCGCCCTTGGACCCGTCGGCGTCCTCGCAAGCGGGGCCGGCATACATACATTGGAGCGGCGTCCGTGGGCGCTGAAGGCTGAAACTCAAATGGCGGACGACGCGGGACGGCTGAACGAGGTATTGGCCGAGACATCCTTTCTCTACGGGGCTAACGCCGGCTTCGTGGAGGATCTGTACGGGCGGTGGTCGGCCGACCCGGCCAGCGTCGATCCCTCCTGGCGGGCCTTTTTCACTTCGCTGCCGGCGACCGCGGCGAAGAGCGGCCCGGCGGGACCTTCCTGGGCGCCCGCGCGAGCCTCGATGGATGGCCTGTGGCCGGCGGTCGAGGCCAAGCTGACCGCGTCGATCGCGTCCGCCGGGCCAGCGGCAACCAAGGACGAGGTGCGCGCCCGCACCCTCGATTCCCTGCGCGCCATCATGATGATCCGCGCCTATCGGATGCGCGGCCATCTGAAGGCCGATCTCGATCCGCTCGGCCTGGCGGTGACGGCCGGCGACGCCAGCGAACTGGATCCGGCCTCCTACGGATTTGCGGAAAGCGACTTCGACCGGCCGATCTTCCTGGATTTCGTGCTGGGCCTGGAGAGCGCCACGGTGCGCGAGATTCTCGCCCTTCTCAAGCGCACCTACTGCGGGACGATCGGGGTGCAGTACATGCACATCACCGATCCGGCCGAAAAGGCCTGGCTGCAGCGGCGCATTGAAGGGTGGGACAAGGAGATCAGATTCACCCGCGAGGGCAAGATCGCCATCCTCAAGAAGCTGATCGAGGCCGAAAGCTTCGAGCGTTTCCTCGCCAAGCGCTACCCCGGCGCCAAGCGGTTCGGCCTGGACGGGGCCGAATCGGCCGTACCTGCCCTCGAGCAGATCATCAAGCGCGGCGGCGCCCTGATGGTCGAGGATATCGTCATCGGCATGCCGCACCGCGGGCGTCTCAACGTTCTGGCCGCCGTGATGGCCAAACCCTACCGGGTGATCTTCCACGAGTTCCAGGGCGGCTCGGCCCTGCCATCCGACATCGAGGGATCGGGCGATGTGAAATATCACCTGGGGGCATCCTCGGACCGGGAATTCGACGGCAACACCGTCCATCTGTCGCTAACCGCCAATCCCAGTCATCTGGAGATCGTCAACCCGGTGGTGCTGGGAAAGGCGCGGGCCAAGCAGGCTTTCGCCCTGCGCCAGAACCCCAGCGTGGGCCGCAGCCACGTCCTGCCGCTGCTGATGCACGGCGACGCCGCCTTCGCCGGCCAGGGGGTGGTCGCCGAATGCTTCAACCTGATGGGGGTGCGCGGCTACCGCACCGGCGGGGCGATCCATTTCATCGTCAACAACCAGATCGGCTTCACCACCGCCCCGCACTACAGTCGTACCAGCCCCTATCCCTCCGACAGCGCCCTGATGGTCGAGGCGCCGATCCTCCACGTCAACGGCGACGATCCGGAAAGCGTGACCTTCGCCGCCAAGGTGGCCATTGAGTATCGCCAGGCGTTCGGCAAGGACGTGGTCATCGACATGTTCTGCTATCGCCGGTTCGGCCACAACGAGGGCGACGATCCGACCATGACCCAGCCGGCCATGTACCGGGCGATCAAGGATCATCCCTCGACGCGTGAAATCTATTCGAAGCGGCTGATCGCCGAAGGTGCGGCGAGCGAAGCGGAGATCGCCGGCTGGACGGCGGAGTTCGCCGCCTTCCTGGACGCCGAGTTCGAGGCCGGAAAGACCTATCTGGCCGACAAGGCCGACTGGCTGGACGGCAAGTGGACGGGCCTGGCCCTGCCCGATGGCGAGGAGCGGCGGGGCGCCACCGCCATGCCGCTGCAAAAGCTGCGCGACCTGGGCCTGAAGTTCACCAGCCTGCCGGCCCGGCTGGATGTCCACAAGACCGTGAGGCGGGTGATCGAACATCGCCACGCCGCCATCGAATCGGGCGAGGCCATCGACTGGGCGACGGCCGAACACCTCGCCTTCGCCAGCCTTCTCGATCAGGGATTCCCGGTCCGCCTGGCCGGACAGGACACGGTGCGCGGCACCTTCGTGCAGCGCCACAGCGACCTCATCGATCAGAGCACGGAAGAACACTATCAGCCGCTCTCCCACCTGGGTCCCGGCCAGGCGCATTTCGAGGTGCTCGATTCGACGCTGTCGGAGGAGGCGGTGCTGGGGTTCGAATACGGCTTCTCCCTGGCCGATCCCAACACCCTGACCCTGTGGGAGGCCCAGTTCGGCGATTTCGCCAATGGCGCCCAGGTGGTCATCGACCAGTTCATCGCCTCGGGCGAGCGCAAATGGCTGCGCATGTGCGGCCTCACCCTGCTGCTGCCGCACGGCTACGAGGGTCAGGGGCCGGAACATTCCTCGGCCCGCCTGGAGCGCTTCCTGCAGCTTTGCGCCGAGGACAATCTGCAGGTGGCCAACTGCACCACCCCAGCCAATTATTTCCACATTCTTCGCCGCCAGATGCTGCGCGAGTTCCGCAAGCCGCTGATCATGATGACCCCCAAGTCGCTGCTCCGTCACAAGAAGGCGGTCTCCGGCCTCGCCGACATGGCGGAAGGCTCGTCCTTCCACCGCGTCCTTCAGGACGACGCCGAGACGGGCGGGCCGACCGCCATTCGCCTGGCCGCCGACGGGGCCATCCGCCGGGTGATCCTCTGCTCGGGCAAGGTCTATTTCGACCTTCTGGAAGAGCGCGAGAAGCGCGGCGCCGCCGACGTCTATCTGATGCGCCTCGAGCAGTTCTATCCCTGGCCGATGAAGTCGCTGACCACCGAATTGGCCCGCTTTCCGGTCGCCGACCTCGTCTGGTGCCAGGAGGAGCCCAAGAACATGGGCGGCTGGACCTTCGTCGATCCATGGTTGGAGCTGACGCTGGCCAGGTTGAAGATCGCCGCCAAGCGTGCCCACTACGTCGGCCGGCCGGCCTCGGCCTCCACCGCCGCCGGCCTGATGAGCCGCCACGTCAAGGAGCTGCAGACCTTCCTCGCCGCCGCGTTCGCGTGAGGGCGCGAACTGGGATAAACGACGGTCGCCGAAAGCCACCGAGCGGGAGCCTTATCTCAAGATGACCGACATCATGACCCCGGCCCTTGGCGAGTCGGTCACCGAGGCGACGGTGGCCAAATGGTCGAAGTCGGCCGGCGAGGCGGTGAAGCGCGACGAGGTTCTGGTCGAGCTGGAAACCGACAAGGTGAACCTGGAGGTGGTCGCGCCCGAAGATGGCGTCCTCAGCGAGATCGCCGCCGCGGAAGGCGCCACGGTCAAGCCCGGAGAGGTTCTGGGACGGCTCGGCCCGTCGGCGGGCGTGGCCGCGAAACCCGCCAAGGCGGCCGACAAGCCGGTCATGCCGGTGCCCGCCGCCGCGACATCTGCGACGTCCCCCGCCCCGCTCGCCCCATCGGTCCAGCGCATCGTCGCCGAGAACCATCTCGATCCCGCGGCCATTTCGGGAGCCGGGCGGGACGGGCGGATCACTAAAGGCGACGCCCTGGCGGCGCTCGATGCGCGCGCCGTCCGCCCGGCGCCGCCCCCGGCGCCCCCACTGGCGCGCGAAGTTCACGAGCGCGAGGAGCGGGTGCGTATGACCCGGCTTCGCCAGACCATCGCCCGCCGGCTCAAGGAAGCCCAGTCCAACGCCGCCATGCTGACCACCTTCAACGAGGTGGACATGAGCGCGGTGATGGCCTTGCGGGCTCGATACAAGGAGGCGTTCGAAAAGCGCCACGGCGTGAAGCTCGGCCTCATGAGCGTCTTCGTGAAGGCCTGCGTGGCCGCGCTCCGAGAGGTTCCGGAAGTCAACGCCGAGATCGACGGCCCCGACCTGATCTACAAAAACCGTTACGACATCGGGGTGGCCGTCGGCACCGAGCGGGGCCTGGTGGTGCCCGTGGTGCGCGACGCCGACACCCTGAGCCTGGCAGGAATCGAGTCCGCCATCGCCGCTCTGGGCCGCAAGGCGCGCGATGGATCGCTCGCCCTCGACGATCTTCAGGGCGGCACCTTCACCATCTCCAACGGCGGGGTCTATGGTTCGCTGATGTCCACCCCTATCCTCAACGCGCCGCAGTCGGGGATCCTTGGCATGCACAAGATCCAGGACCGTCCCGTCGCGAAGGACGGCCAGGTGGTCATTCGGCCGATGATGTATCTGGCCCTCTCCTACGATCACCGCGTCGTCGATGGCCAAGGCGCGGTGACCTTTCTGGTCAAGGTCAAACAATACGTTGAGGACCCGGCGCGGTTGCTTCTGGAGATTTGAGGGCGGGTCGGCTCCGATGGGAGAAATAGTCGGCGGCCACGCGCCGCCGGGCCTCGGATAACCGGGACGCGGCGCCTTGTTTTTCAGGAGCGCGGCCTTCCGAGCTTGCGGGTTTTTTGGTAGCGGCGCACGGAGGCTTCTGATTCACCTATGACACCCTGATCGCTGGCCAGACTCTTGCCCGCCGTTGGACGCTCGTCACCGCGAATCGACGGCTTGAATGTCGTCGACGGGACAGCCGTGGGCGACTAGGTAGAGTTTCCCAAGGGTGTCCAACGGCAGTGATTTCTGAGGTCGATGCTTCAGAAAGTCATGGCCCGGCCGCCCCCTCCACCCCTTCGGGGTCCCCCTCCCCCATGAAGAATGTGGGAGGATCATCGCTCCTAAATCCTCCCCCGCCGCCTTGCGGGGGAGGGGGACCGCGAAGCGGTGGAGGGGGCGGGGTAAGGAGCGCGGGCGCAGGTCGCGCTGGCGCCTCTGCCTGGCCAGCCGCGATTAACGAGAGGACTTCGGCATGCTGTCCTATGACCTCATCATCATCGGCGGCGGGCCGGGGGGCTACAACGGGGCGATCCGGGCCGGGCAGCTCGGCCTGAAGGTCGCCTGTGTGGAAAAGCGCGCCACACTCGGGGGGACCTGCCTCAACGTCGGCTGCATTCCCTCCAAGGCCTTGCTGCACGCCTCGGAACTCTACGAACTGGCGGACAAGGATTTCGCCGGCTTCGGCATCGAGGTTTCGCCGAAGCTGAACCTCACCGGCATGATGAAGCAAAAGGTCGATTCGGTGGGCCAGCTCACCAAGGGGGTCGAATTCCTGTTCAAGAAGAACAAGGTCGATTGGATCAAGGGCGCGGGACGGCTGACCGGAGCGGGCAAGGTGGATGTGACCGGCGACGACGGCGCGTCAACCACGCTCGCCGCCAAGGCCATCGTCATCGCCACCGGCTCGGCGCCGGCAACCCTGGCCGGGGTCGAGGTCGATCAGAAACGCATCGTCGATTCCACCGGCGCTCTGGCCATCTCCGAAGTTCCCAAGAGCCTGATCGTCATCGGGGCCGGGATCATCGGCCTGGAGCTGGGGTCGGTGTGGCGCCGGCTGGGCGCCCAGGTGACGGTGGTGGAATTCCTCGATCACATCACCCCCGGCATGGATTCCGAGACCGCCAGGACCTTCCAGCGCAGTCTCGCCAAGCAGGGAATGGTGTTCAAGCTGGCCTCAAGGGTGACCGGGGCCAAGGTGGGCGCCGGCGCGGTGACGCTGAGTGTCGAGCCGGTGGCGGGCGGGGCCGCCGAAACGCTTACGGCCGACTATGTGCTGGTCGCCGTCGGGCGCCGTCCCTATACGGACGATCTGGGTCTGGAGAGCGTCGGCATCGAGACCGACGCGCGCGGCTTCATCGACACCGATCATTTCCGCACGTCCGCGCTCGGCGTCTTCGCCATCGGCGATGTCACCCACGGACCTATGCTGGCCCACAAGGCCGAGGACGAGGCGGTGGCCTGCATCGAGATCATCGCCGGCAAGGCGGGGCACGTGAACTACGAGGTGATCCCCAGCGTCATCTACACCTATCCGGAGGTCGCCTGGGTGGGCCGGACGGAGGAGGAGTTGAAGGCGACGGGGCTCGCCTACAAGGTCGGCAAGTTCCCCTTCACGGCCAATTCCCGGGCCAGGATCAATCACGAGGCCGAGGGCTTCGTGAAGGTGCTGGCAGACGCCGCCAGCGACCGCATTCTGGGCGTCCACATGATCGGCCCGGACGTGAGCGAAATGATCGGCGAGGCCTGCGTGGCCATGGAGTTTTCCGCCGCCTCCGAAGACGTCGCCCGCACCTGCCACCCCCACCCCACCCGCTCCGAAGCTCTGCGCCAGGCGGCCATGGGCGTCGAGGGCTGGACCATGCAGGCGTGACCATGCGTTGACGGACCGATGCGGCGCCTGGTCCAGACCATCTTGGCGGTGCGTCTTCGCCGCGCTGGCCACTGCCGGCACGCCGGCTCTCGCTT
>JALYTR010000483.1 GCA_030854165.1 Pseudomonadota bacterium
GACCTATCGCACCCAGGCTCTCACCACCGACGCCGGTCCGCCGCATCCCTGGTATCACCTGACCATCGATGGCGACCGCTGGGTCTATGCGGCCAATGCCGGCGACGACAAGGACCATCCCTTGCGTGAGCACACCCTCAACCAGTTTTCCGGCCCCGACCGCATCCATTTCGACGTCCAGACCTCCAAGGACGGCCAGACGTGGGTTACGACCTTGAGCGGGGACGAGCGGCGGGGGCCGTGAGCGATGGGCCGGCCGCGCGCTTGAGCCGGCCCCACACCTCGCCTAACTAAGCGCATGGGCGAAGCCGCGACGGTCGGACTGGCGGGGGTGGTCGCGGCGGCCACGCAGGCGCCCGGGCGCGGCCTACCGCCGGTGCATCTGTGGAATCCGGCCCACTGCGGCGAGATCGACATCGTCATCAAAAGGAGCGGCCTGTGGTTCCATGACGGGACGCCGATCGGGCGCGAGGCTCTGGTGCGGCTCTTTTCCACCGTGTTGCGCAAGGATCCCGAGGGCTTCGTGCTGGTGACCCCGGTGGAGAAGCTAGCCATCGCCGTGGAGGACGCGCCGTTCGTCGCGGTGCGGGTGGACAGGATAGGCGAGGCGCTGAGGTTCGCGACCAATGTAGGCGACGCGGTGGAGGCGGGGCCGGACAACGCCATCCGCGTGACCGTCGATGAGACCACCGGTGAGCCGCGCCCCTATCTGCATGTGCGCCGGGGCCTGGAAGCGCTGATCGTGCGGCCGGTGTTTTATGAACTGGCGGAGATGGCCGAGGATCGCGACCTGGCCGGAGGGCCGACGCCGTGCGTCGCCTCCAACGGCGTGTGGTTTCCTATCGGGCCGCCAAGGACCGGCGAGCCGTGAAAAGCCCGCGCGCCTGGATCGCCGACCATCTCGATCCGCTCGAGGTGACCGCGGCGCCCGCCGAGGACGCCGCGCTGGCGGCCGCCGCGGTGCTGATCGCCCTGGTTGAGCATCCGGCCGGCCCTTCGGTGATCCTCACCCGCCGCGCCGACACCCTGCGCGCGCACACCGGCCAGATCGCGCTGCCCGGCGGCCGCTGCGATCCTGGCGAAACGCCCTGGCAAACCGCGCTGCGCGAAGCCCAGGAGGAGATCGGCCTGGATCCCGCCCTCGTCACCCTGGCGGGGCTGTCGAGCCCGTTTTCCACCGGCACCGGCTATCGGGTCATTCCGGTGGTGGGATTCGTCTCGCCCGGCTTCACCTTGTCGCCCAACCCCGCCGAAGTGGCCGACGTCTTCGAGACTCCGTTCGGCTTTCTGATGGATCCCGCCAACCATGAGGAGCATGAGCGGGAGATTCCGGCCGGGGTGAAGCGGCGCTTCCACGCCATGACCTGGGAGGACCGGTTCATCTGGGGCGCCACCGCCGGTATTCTGCGCGCTCTCTATGACCGACTATATGGAGCCTCGGTTGCCTGAACATTTCGAGCGCGTGGCCCCCCAGCCGTGGATGGCCCATCCCGATACCGCCGAGGTGATGGACGCCCTGGCCCGCGCCGGCGGCGAAGCCTGCGCGCGGTTCGTGGGCGGCTGCGTGCGCAACACCCTGATCGAGGCGCCGGTGGGCGACATCGACATCGCCACCACCCTGACCCCCGACGCCGTCACCGTCGCCCTGAAAGCAGCCGCCCTAAAGGCGGTTCCCACGGGCGCGGCGCATGGGACGATCACCGCGGTGGCGCACGGCCGGCCCTTCGAGATCACCACCTTGCGCCGGGACATCGAGACCGACGGCCGCCACGCCAAGGTGGCCTTCACCGACGACTGGGCCGAGGACGCGGCGCGGCGGGACTTTCGCCTCAACGCCCTCTACGCCGACCGCCAGGGGCGCCTCTACGATCCGACCGGCGAGGGCGTCGCCGACGCGCGGGCCGGACGTATCGTCTTCGTGGGCGACCCTCGCGCCCGCATCGCCGAGGACGCCCTGCGGATTCTGAGGTTCTTCCGCTTCCTGGCCTGGTATGGGCGCGGGGAGGCCGACTCCGCTAGCTTGGCCGCCTGCGCGGACATGCGCGAGGCCGTCACCGGCCTTTCCGCCGAGCGGGTGGCCAAGGAGCTGCTGACCCTGTTGGCGGCCGAGGATCCGCGGGCCGCGGTTCGCCTGATGGCTGAGACGGGGGTGCTGGGCTTGGTTTTGCCCGAGGCGACGGGTCTGGCTCGCTTCGAGGCTCTGGTGGCCATCGAGACCGAGATGC
>JALYTR010000484.1 GCA_030854165.1 Pseudomonadota bacterium
CGCCAAGCCGGTTTCCGGCCTGGGCGCAAGGGGGACGGAGACGCGGGGGCCGGCGGGCTGGCGGTGTTCAGGCTCGTCGCGGGTTGGGCGCACGCCCTTCAGCGCGCCCACGATCTCGTCGCCCGACAGGGTCTCGAACTCCAGCAGGGTCTTGGCCAGGGTGTGCAGATCCTCGAGCCGCTCGGTGAGGATGCGGCGCGCCTCGTCATGGGCGGTCTGGACCAGGCGGCGAACCTCGAAATCGATCTTCTGGGCGGTGTCCTCCGAGACATTCTGAGTGCGCGCCACCGAGTGGCCCAGGAACACCTCCTCCTGATTGTCGCCGTAGGAGACGGTGCCGAGCTCATCGGAAAAGCCCCAGCGGGTCACCATGTTGCGGGCGAGCGAAGTGGCCGCCTGGATGTCGCTGGAGGCGCCCGAGGTGATCTTCTCCTTGCCGAAGATCAGCTCCTCGGCGGTCCGCCCTCCCATCATGATCGCAAGTCGCGAGGTCATCTGCTCGTAGTTCAGCGAATAGCGGTCGCCCTCGGGAAGTTGCATCACCATGCCCAGCGCCAGGCCGCGCGGGATGATCGTCGCCTTGTGCACCGGATCGGCCGAGGGCACCGAGAGAGCGACCAGGGCGTGGCCGCCTTCGTGATAGGCGGTGTTGCGCTTTTCCTCTTCGCTCATGACCATGGATTTGCGCTCGGCGCCCATCATCACCTTATCCTTGGCGTCCTCGAAATCGCGCTGCAGGACCATGCGGCGGTTGCGCCGCGCCGCCATCAAGGCCGCCTCGTTGACGAGGTTGGCCAGATCGGCGCCGGAAAAGCCGGGCGTCCCGCGGGCGATCACCTTCACGTTCACGTCCGAGGCGAGCGGCACATTGCGCATGTGGACGCGCAGGATTTTCTCGCGCCCGCCCACGTCGGGATTGGGGACCACCACCTGGCGATCGAAGCGGCCGGGGCGCAGCAGGGCGGGATCGAGGACATCGGGACGATTGGTGGCGGCGATGAGGATGATGCCCTCGTTGGCCTCGAAGCCGTCCATTTCCACCAGCAGCTGGTTCAAGGTCTGTTCGCGTTCGTCGTTGCCGCCGCCCAGCCCCGCGCCGCGATGGCGGCCCACCGCGTCGATCTCGTCGATGAAGATGATGCAGGGGGAATTCTTCTTGGCCTGCTCGAACATGTCACGCACCCGGCTCGCGCCGACGCCGACGAACATCTCCACGAAGTCCGAGCCGGAAATGCTGAAGAATGGCACCCCCGCCTCGCCGGCGATGGCCCTGGCCAGCAGGGTCTTGCCGGTGCCGGGTGGGCCGATCAGGAGCGCGCCCTTGGGGATCTTGCCGCCCAGGCGCTGGAACTTGGCTGGATCCTTGAGGAAATCGACGATCTCGGTCAAATCTTCCTTGGCCTCGTCGACGCCCGCCACATCGTCGAAGGTGACCTTGTTCTTGTTCTCGGTGAGAAGGCGCGCCTTGGACTTGCCGAACCCCATCGCCCCGCGCGCCCCGCCCTGCATCTGGCGCATGAAGAACACCCACACGCCGATCAGCAGGATGATCGGCAGCAGGTTGATCAGGATGGAGACGAAAAGGCCCGCGCCGGGCGGCTGGAAGGTGATCGACGCGCCATGCGCCTCCAGGCGTTTTTCCAGATCGGAAGTGTCCTGCGGGCCGGTGGCGGTGAGCGTCCCTTCCCGGTCCTGGGCGGTGATCTCGGCGCCCTTGATGGTCACCGACTTGATATCGCCGCTGTCGACCCGGTTCAGCATCTCCGAATAGGCCACGGGGCGTGAGTTCCCGCCCTGCGATCCACGGGTGATCACGCCGTAGACGGCGATGAGGGCCAGGACGATCACCCCCCAGATGGCCAGATTGCGTAGATTCATCAAGTCGCCTCGTCGCGCCGCGGATGCGCCAATCTAGGATGTCGCGAGGCGTTCCGCTACGCGCCCGATCGCCGCCTCGGTCTGGATCGCGCCCAGCGCGCCGGCGAGGCGGGAAAAAACCAGACTTCGGACGATGACGCGCGGGTCGGCGCCGAGGCTTGGAAGGGTGATCGCGCCGGTCTCGTCGATCAGGGCCGGGAGGCCGGGGCGCGCGGCGGGCGACACCCCTTTCAGGGATTGCCGACCGGCGCGGTCCAGGCGGCGAGCCGAGCCGCCCAGGGCGGCGACGGCAAGGCCGGGGGCCCGCGCCACGATCTCGAAGCGCCCGTCCCACACCACCGCGGCGC
>JALYTR010000485.1 GCA_030854165.1 Pseudomonadota bacterium
AGCACGCCCGCCAGTTCGGGCGGGTCGTTCACCGCCCAGTCCTTCTGGGGCGCCAGGCGAATGCGCGCGCCGTTGGCGCCGCCCCGCTTGTCGGAGCCGCGGAAAGTCGAGGCCGACGCCCAGGCTGCCCCGACCAGCTGGGCCACCGTGAGGCCCGAGGCGAGGATCTTGGCCTTGAGCGCCGCGATATCCGCATCATCGATCAGCGGATGGTCCGGGGCGGGAATCGGATCCTGCCAGATCAAGTTCTCTTTGGGGACGAGCGGGCCGAGGTAGCGCCCGATCGGTCCCATGTCGCGGTGGGTGAGCTTGAACCAGGCGCGGGCGAAGGCGTCGGCGAATTGCTCCCGGTGCTCGTGAAAGCGGCGCGAAATCCTCTCGTAGGCGGGGTCGAAACGCAACGCGAGGTCGGTGGTTAGCATGGTCGGCACGCGCTTTTTCGATGCGTCGTGCGCGTCGGGAATGTCGGCGGGCGCATCCTTCGCCCGCCACTGCTTCGCGCCGGCCGGGCTCGTGGTCAGCTCCCATTCGAACCTGAAGAGATTGTCGAAGTAGGCGTTGCTCCACTGGGTCGGAGTCTGGGACCAGATGACCTCCGGGCCGCCGGTTATGGCGTCCGCGCCGTGGCCCGCGCCATGGCGGCTCTTCCAGCCGAGGCCCTGATCCTCGATGACGGCGCCTTCCGGCTCCGGTCCCACGAACGACGGATCGCCGGCCCCGTGGGTCTTGCCGAAGGTGTGTCCGCCGGCGATGAGCGCGACCGTCTCCTCGTCGTTCATCGCCATGCGCGCGAAGGTTTCGCGGATGTCGTGGGCCGAGGCGACGGGATCGGGGTTACCGTTCGGCCCTTCGGGATTGACGTAGATGAGTCCCATCTGCACCGCGCCGAGCGACTGGTGCAGTTGACGTTCTCCGCTGTAGCGCTCGTCCCCCAGCCAGGTCCCTTCAGGGCCCCAGAAGAGCTCTTCGGGCTCCCAGGTGTCCGCTCGGCCGCCGCCGAAGCCGAAGGTCTTGAACCCCATGGACTCCAGCGCGACGTTGCCGACCAGAACATAGAGGTCGGCCCAGGAGATCTTGCGGCCATACTTCTGCTTGATCGGCCAAAGCAGGCGGCGGGCCTTGTCGAGGTTGGCGTTGTCCGGCCAGCTGTTCAATGGCGCGAAGCGCTGCTGGCCGCCTCCGGCCCCGCCGCGCCCGTCCGTCGTCCGGTAGGTGCCGGCGCTGTGCCACGCCAGGCGGATGAACAGGCCGCCGTAGTGACCGAAGTCGGCAGGCCACCAGTCCTGCGAGTCCGTCATCAGGGCGCGCAGGTCGTCGATCACCGCGTTCAGATCGAGGCTCCTGAACGCCTCCGCATAGTTGAAAGCCTCGCCCATCGGATTGGACCTGGGCGAATGTTGATTCAGACTCTCGAGGCGGAGGTTTTGCGGCCACCAGTCACGGCGGCTCTTGCCGGATCGACCGCGCCCCATCGGGCATCCTTCGGAGACCTTATCTTCGATCGTGTCGCTCATATCCGGATCCTTCCACCAAACTCGTGCGATGTCTTCGATCGTAGGCGCGGCCGGCCCTGATCGCGCCCGCCATCAAAGCACAGTCCGGGCTCTTGGAAAATCGATTGTTCCAATGAAGCCGATTGAGAAAATCTTCCCCATAAAGAACCCTCCAGGGCGCCGAACTCGGGCTCAACAAAGCATTTCTCTTCCCCCTCAGGGGGAAGCGACTCGGCGCAGCCGAGCGGATGGGGGCTCTTGTTCAACCTGAATGACCCTCCGAGAGCCCCCTTCGTCGGCTTCGCCGACACTTCCCCCAGAGGGGGAAGAGAGTTCTTGATCGACCGCTTCATACATCATTGACCCGGATTCGGAGCCCTGAAGATTCCTCAGCGCGCGCGGTTCACGTTAGTCCGCCCTCTCACTCCCTCAGCAGCTCGTTGATGCTGGTCTTCGCCCGGGTCCGCGCGTCCACCGTCTTGACGATCACCGCGCAGGCGAGGCTTGGGCCGGCGCCGCTCGGATCGGGCAGGGCGCCGGGCACGACCACCGAATAGGGCGGGACGCGGCCCAGGTGGGTCTCGCCGGTCTTTCGGTCCACGATCCGGGTCGAGGCGGCGATGAAGACGCCCATGGCAAGCACCGCGCCCTCGCCGACGATCACCCCCTCGGCGACCTCGGAGCGGGCCCCGATGAAGGCGCCGTCCTCGACGATGGTGGGCGCG
>JALYTR010000486.1 GCA_030854165.1 Pseudomonadota bacterium
GCTCAGGGCTCGTAGCGCAGGATAAGGCGCCCCTTGCGGATCTCGAACCCGTCAAGCCGTTTGAGGAATGTCATGCCCAACAACGAGGTCGCCATGTCCGCTCGGTTGATGGAGACCGGGACTCGCGAAAAGTGGATTGGTCCGACATTGAGCCGATCGACGGTGAGCGAGGCGCCATAGCCGGTTCCATTGGCGGTCTCATAGGTATGATCGAACCTCAGGGTGGCCAGATCGATCCCCAGTCGCTTGGCGTCGGCGCGGCAAAGCGCGATGTCGCTGGCTCCGGTATCGATGAGGAAGCGCACCGGGATTCCGTTCACGTCGCCCATGACATAGAAGTTGCCGTCGTCGCTCTGATTGACGATGAGGGTGTGCGGCGCGCCCGCCACCGCATACGCCGGGATCAGTTCGGCGCGCACCTTCAACCCCACCATGACGAGTTGGTCGCGAAAGGTGTAGCCGAGCACGAGGATCGCGATGACGGCGCACCAGATCGCGGCGTGTCGCGCCGCTTCGCCCAGCCGGCGGCGGCTGGCGAAGACCACGCCGCTTGAAACCAGGGCGAAGAGGCCGACATCGTACCACACAAACCCCCGGTCCAAGTCCGATAGTTGTCCCGGGAAGGCGAGCCACAGCAGCCAGACGGCGGCGCCAGCGAGCGCGAGGAGACCCAGCCACAGGGCGAGACGAAGCCGGCGGATTGGGCGCCGTGGCGGCGGTCCCGCATCGCCCCATGGGCCCTCGTTGTCCGTCATCGACGAATCCACCCCATTGCCGCCTCCGCCCGATGCTTCCGCCATCGAGTCACGCCGCGCGCTGTCCAGCCGGGTCCGCGAAGGCGCGCCGAGCCCCGGGGCGCCATTTTATCCTTTACATCGCGGGGCGCCGTCCCTATCTGCCCGCGTTCCGGCGGACCCGAAGTCCACGATACGCGCTGCTAACGCCGGATTGGGTTAACAATCTAGCAGGGGGTTACGTGAGTTGCACACGTACCATTCGCCCCTGGACCTGGTCCGTGAGCGGTCGCCACAACACCCCGTCGCCCTGGCGCGGCTGGGCGCACTGACCGCAGCGGCGCGCTGGTTCGGGAACAGTTTTTCAGGTGACGTCCTCTACGCGGTGAAGGCCAATCCTTCGCCGTGGGTGATCCGCGCCCTGGCGGCGGCGGGCATCGCCGCTTTCGATGTGGCTTCGATTCCGGAGATTGACCTCATCGCCGCCCATGCGCCCGCCGCGCGGCTTGCCTTCATGCATCCGGTCAAGAGCCGCGCGACGATCGCGCGGGCCTATTTCGACCATGGCGTCCGCACGTTCGCCCTGGACAGCCACGACGAACTGGCCAAAATCGCCCAGGCGACCGGCGGAGCGGGCGATCTGAATCTGGTCGTGCGCCTGGCCGTCGAGACCTCGGGCGCGGCCTATCCGCTGACCGGCAAGTTCGGGGTGTGCGCTGACGAGGCGCCGGACCTGCTGCTGGCCGCCCGGCGCGCCACCGACGCCCTGATGGGCGTTTCCTTCCACGTGGGAAGCCAGTGCATGCGGCCTTCGGCCTACCAGAGCGCCATGGCCCAGGCCTCCCGCGCCCTTGTTCGAGCCGGCGTATTCGCTGACCTGGTCAACGTCGGCGGCGGCTTTCCCGCGATCTATCCCGGCATGGTCCCCCCCGATCTTTCGGAATACATCGCCTCCATCGATCGCGGGTTCGCCGAGATGATGGTCCATGAGACCACCCGGCTGTGGTGCGAGCCAGGACGCGCGCTGGTGGCGGAAGGCGCCTCCCTGCTGACCCGCGTGGAAATGCGCCGCGGCGACGCCCTGTATCTCAACGACGGCGCCTATGGGTCGCTGTTCGACGCCGCCCATGCCAGATGGCCTTTCCCGGTCAAGCTGGTGCGCGCCGAAGGCGCCGCGTCGGCCGATCTGCGCCCATTCCGCTTCTTCGGCCCAACCTGCGATTCGGCCGACTATATGCCGGGGCCGTTCTGGTTGCCCGCCGACGTCCGCGAAGGCGATCATGTGGAAATCGGCATGATGGGGGCCTACGGGGTCGCCATGGCCACCCGCTTCAACGGCTTTGGCGAGACTGAGACCGCGGCGGTGGAGGACGCCCCCATGGCCTCTCTGTTTGGCCTCGCGGCGCGCTCGATCGAGACGCCGAATGGCGCCCCGGCGAAGTCTCGGCCTCCCCGATGAACAGCCCGCCATCCAACAC
>JALYTR010000487.1 GCA_030854165.1 Pseudomonadota bacterium
GCTACGATCCGATCTTTGTTCCGAGCGGTGGAGTGCGGACCTTCGGCGAGATGGACGGCGCGGCCAAGGACGCCATCAGCCACCGCGCCCTGGCTTTCGCCGCGTTGAAGGCCGCGCTCTTTTGAGCGTCCCACGCCTCGGAATCTACATCCACTGGCCCTATTGCGCCCGCATCTGCCCCTATTGCGATTTCAACGTGGTGCGCGACCGGGGCGGGGAGAAGACGGCCCTGGCCGGCGCCATCCTCGCCGATCTCGCCGCCCACGCCGCCCTGACCGGTCCGCGCCAACTCGCCTCGATCTTCTTCGGCGGCGGCACGCCCTCGCTGATGGATCCGGACGCGGTGGCCCAGATCGTCGAGACCGCCCGCGCTCTGTGGACGCCCGCCGCCGACCTGGAGATCACCCTGGAAGCCAATCCCACCGACGCGGAGGCGGATCGCTTCGCGGCCCTGGCGCGGGCGGGGGTCAATCGGCTTTCCCTGGGAGTGCAGTCGCTGGACGACGCGGCCCTTGCGTTTCTCGGTCGGAACCACGACGCCGCGACCGGGCGCCGGGCGGCGATCCGCGCCGCGCGGGCCTTCCCTCGCCTCTCCCTCGATCTGATCTACGCCCGCCCCGGCCAGAGCCCGGCGGGCTGGGCGCTCGAGCTTCGCCAAGCCATCGACCTTGGGGCCGAACACATCTCGCCCTACCAGCTCACCATCGAGCCCGAGACCGCGTTCCACCGCGCCGTGGCCAGAGGCGCGCTGATCCCGCCGCCACCCGACCTCGCCGCCGATCTCTTCGAGACCACACAGGCGGTCCTGGGGGACGCCGGCTTCGAGGCCTATGAGGTTTCCAATCACGCCCAGGGCGCGGCGGCCCGCTCGCGCCACAATCTTCTCTACTGGCGAGGCGATGACTACGTCGGCGTGGGTCCCGGCGCGCACGGTCGCCTCACCGTGGGCGTCGAGCGCTGGGCGAGCGTAGCCCCCAACGGCGTCGCCGACTACATCGATCAAGTGAGAGCGTGCGGCCTCGGCGCCGCCCGCGAGCGGTTGGACGCGCGGGCGGTCGCCCTGGAGCGTCTGCTCATGGGCCTTCGCACCGTGGAGGGGGTGGCGTGGGGCGATCTGGCCGCGCTTCGCATCCCCGAGGCTCGGATCGCGGCGCTGGCGGATCTGGCCCGTCTCCAGCACGGCCGGCTGACGGTGACGCTCAGGGGCCGGCCGGTGCTGGATCGCATCGTCGCCGATCTCGCCGATGGCGCCTGACCGCGCGGCGGCTTAGGTTCGGCTCGGCATGGCCGATGCGCGCACAATTTCCCCCAAGCCCAATGTGCTGGCGCCCGGCCTCTATCTGGTAGCCACCCCGATCGGCAATCTGCGCGACATCACCCTGCGCGCCCTGGACGTTCTGGGGGGCGCCGATCTTGTTCTGGCCGAAGACACCCGGGTGAGCGGCAAGCTCTTGGCCGCCCATGGGCTCTCCGCCCGGCTTCAGCGCTACGACGAACACGCCGCCGCCCAGGCCCGCCCGAAGATCCTCGCCGCCCTGGCCGGGGGCGGGCGCATCGCCCTGATTTCGGACGCTGGCACGCCGCTCGTTTCCGATCCCGGCTACCGGCTGGTGCGCGAGGCGACAGCCCAGGGGTCGGCGGTGTTTCCGATACCCGGCCCTTCCGCGACCCTGGCGGCCCTTGCAGTGGCGGGCTTGCCCACCGATCGTTTCCTGTTCGCCGGCTTTCCGCCGCCCAGGAGCGCCGCTCGCCGCGCTCTGTTCGCCGAACTCGCCCCGATCCGCGCCACCCTGATCTTTTTCGAAGGCGGCTCGCGGCTGGCCGCCAGCCTGGTCGATATGGCGGCGGTGTTCGGGCTCCGCGACGCCGCCGTGGCGCGGGAACTCACCAAGCTGCACGAGACGGTGGTGCGCGGGACCCTGGATGTCCTGGCCGCTGATTCGCGCTTCGCCGCCCCCAAAGGCGAGATCGTGGTGCTGGTGGGTCCCGGAGCGGGGCGGGCCGCGACGCCGGACGAGGTCGAGGCCGCCCTCATCGACGCTCTGAGCCGCGCCGGCCCGGCCGAGGCCGCCTCGGAGGTCGCCAAGGCTCTGGGCCTCGCCCGTCGCGATCTGTATGCCCGCGCCGTCGCCCTGCGGGCCCACTCCCGATGAGCCAGGTCCGGCGCGAACGCGGCCTGGCGGCGCGCCGATCGGGTCGGCGGGCGGAAAT
>JALYTR010000106.1 GCA_030854165.1 Pseudomonadota bacterium
TCGTTGGCCCGGAACACCCCAGACTGGCCGAGCATCTGGTCGACCAGGGTCGTTTTGCCATGATCGACGTGGGCGATGATGGCGATGTTGCGCAAGGACATGAGGGGGAGGGGGCTTTCGAAACGGAGGCGCGCTTGTAGGCGATGGCGCCGCCAAAGGCCACCCCAGGCGGTGGCGACGGCCGGCGACCCCCAAGGCGCCGTTCGCGCGTTGACGCGCTCTTTCTTGTCCATGAACTTCACGAAACTCACGAATGCGCCAAGCCCCTGAAACGCCACGTCATCGCTTCGCGCCGAACCAACCGATCGCCGTCGTCGATCCCGCTACGCCGCGCGAGGCTTCAGCATTCGAGCGGCCAGGGCGATGGCCTCGCCGATGGCCCCTCTCTCGCGACGAACGATCCATGCGGCCAACAGCAAGGATGCGAGAAGAAGGCCGATCTCTCCGGCCTGAGATCGCCACTCGATCGCGACGTTCCAGCCGACGATCGCCACCGATGCGAGGACGAAGGCGGCGAGGCGATCGAACCCGCGGATCAACGGCCTGCCCATGTTCCGATTGAGCAGAGCCAAGGAAGCCGCGATCGAAATCAACTCCCCGGCGATGAATCCGGCCACGACACCGCGCAGTCCACCGATGAGGGCGACCCCCAGAAAGGCGCCGGGAAAGGCCAGGAGGCGGACCAGATTGCCCGCCAGAACCGTTCGTGTTCGCCCCATCGCCAGGGCGACCGTGCTCGGCCAGTTGATCAGGAACCGCGCGGCCTGAAGGATACCGATCATGCCGACCAGCATGGCCGATTGGGTGAACCTCGCGCCGTAAAGGATCGTCACCGCCGTCGGGGCGACGATGGCGAAGCCCACCGCCATGCCCAAGGCGAGAAGCTGGGTCTGGCCCCCGAGCCGTCCGCTGGCATGGTCGCGTTGCGCGTCATCGTCGCGTCCGGCGGCGACCATCGGCATGTAAATGACGTGCATGTATCTGAGGATCACGGCGGCGGGGTAGTAGATCAGTAGCAGGACCGCCGAATAGTGTCCGAGCGCCGCGAAGCCGAGGCGATTGGCCACCAGCACGCGGTCGCCCTGCGATCCCATGAACAGGAGCAGCCCCGACAGCATCAGCGGCGCGGCGAACCGCGCCAGACGCGGGGCGTGCGCGCGCGCGTAGGCGAGCGCGTAGGGCCGTTCGGCGCGCAGATGCGAGACAAGGACCATCACGATCGCCCGCGTGATCAGCCCGTAGAGAATGGCGGTGAAGCTGTGTGTCAGCCACGCGGCGATAACCGTCGCGACGAGGCTCGATGTTTCGGCCGCGATGATCATGACCGCCTCGGCGCGGAAGTCCGACGTTCGCTGCGTTCTGCGGACGTCCAGATGCAGAAAACCGAGGATCAGCGGTGACAAGGCCAGGATGACCAGGGCGTGAACGAGCTCGGGCGCCTTGTAGAATTGAGCGATGGGCCAGGCGAAGATCACCAGGCCGGCGGCGATGGCGAGGCCGCGCCCGACATAGACGAGCTGGACAAGCTTTTGAACCGGAACGGTGTCGCCATCGCGATCCTGGATCAGGAACCGGTCGCTTCCGGTATCGCTGATCAGATCGAAAAACGACGCCGTGACGACCAGGGTCGCGGCCAGACCCAGTTGCTCCGGCCCCAGGAGACGGGCCAGCGCCACATAGCGCAATAAGGCGATCGCCTGGGCAAGGACGGTGGCGGCCAGAAAGGTCTTCCCCCCCCCGACGCGCGCCCGCCGTCGTCATCTCTTTCGGTGAAGGCACGGGCGGCTTTCGCGCAGGTGAACCGAACCGCGCGCTTGTTACAGAACCGGAGCGAAAGGGAAATGCCGCCCTGGGCCGGCGGGGATCGAAACAAGCGGATCGGAACCCCGCGTTCTACCCGATTTTCCTGCCTTTCATCCGTTGAACCCGCGCACCGCCTCGACGATCCGGTTCTGGATGTTCGGGGCCAGATAGGGGTGCATGGGCAGCGCGATCACCGTGCGCGCCTTGGCCTGCGAGACCGGCAGGCCGCCGGGGCCTTGAGGGAAGTGCGCGTAGGGCGCCTGGCGGTGCATGGGGACGGGGTAGTAGACTGCGGTGGGGATGCCGAGCGCCTTCAGGTGGGCGGCGAGGCCGTCGCGGTTCTGGTGCTCGATCACATACTGCGCCCAGGTCGAGACGCCGCCGTCGATGACCGTGGGGACGCTCAGGCACGCGCCGTCCAGTCCTTTCGCGTAGCGCGCCGCCACGTCCTGGCGAGCCTCGATCTCCTCGGCGAAAATGCCCAGCTTCTCGATCAGGATGGCCGCCTGGATGGTGTCGAGACGCGAGTTCATGCCGATCCGGGCGTTGAGGTATTTCGGGTGGTGCTCGAAGGCGTCGCCATCGGTGTCGCCCGCCACCGCCTTGCCGTGGACGCGCAGGGAGTCCATCCGCTCCCACAGGGCCGCATCGCCGGTCAGCACCGCCCCGCCGTCGCCGTAGGCGCCCAGCGGCTTGGCAGGAAAAAAGCTGGTGGTCGCCACGTCGGCCCAGGCGATGGGGTGTTCGCCACGCAGGGTGGCGCCGAAACTCTGGGCGGAATCGGCGATCAGCCTCACGCCATGGCGGCGGCAGACTTCGGCCAGGCGCGGATAGTCGGCGCACTGGCCGAACAGATCGACGGCGATCGCCGCGACGGGACGCAAACGCCCCTCACGCCTCACCGCCTCGATGGCCGCGTCCAGATGAGCGGGGTCGAGATTGTAGGTGTCGGGCAATATGTCCACGAACACCGGCGTCGCGCCGGTCCACGGAATCACCTCCGGCGTGGCGGCGAAGGTGAACGACGGACAGAAGACCGCGTCGCCCGCGCCGATCTCCCAGGCCATCAGGGGCAGCGCCAGGGCGTCGGTACCGTTGGCGCAGGAAAGGGCCAGCTTCGAGCCGCAGAAGGCGGCCAGCCTTGCCTCGAACTCCCGGACCTCCGGGCCCATGACATAGGCGCCGTGAGCCAGGACCCTGGCGATGGCGGCGTCGATTTTCGGCTTGAGGCGGGCCTGCTGGGCGGCCAGATCGATGAACGGGATCATGGCGGGCGCCCATAGAACGGCCGTGGGGCCGGCGCGAGACAAACCCTGTTTCGAATCATTTCGCGCCCATCAGGTCGATAAGGAATTCATCGAGGTCGCCGCCGGCAAAGAGGGCGCCGGCGATCCCCGCCCGCCGGGCCGCCTCCATATCGCTTTCCTTGTCGCCCACCAGCAGGGCGCGAGCCGGGTCGATCGGCCAGTCGGCCAGGGCGCGCAGAATCATGCCGGGGTTGGGCTTGCGGTCGGGATGGTCGGAATGGCGCCAGGCGGCCACGGCCGCCTCGGGGTGAAAGGGGCAGACGTAGAAGGCGTCGATGTGCGCGCCTTCCGCGGCCAGGTCGCCTTGCATGACGCCGTGCAGGGCCTCCACCGCCGCTTCGTCGAACAGGCCCCGCGCCACCCCCGACTGGTTGGTGGCGACGATGACCAGCACGCCCTCCCGGTTCAGCCGCCGGATCGCCCGCCTCGCCCCGAGCGTCCATTCGAGCCGTTCGGTCTCACCCACATAGCCGTGATCGACGTTCAAAACGCCGTCGCGGTCGAAGATCACCGCGGCGCGATCTGCTTTGAGTGCTTCCCGCGTGGGCCCGGGGGGCCTAAGGTTGGTCGGCGTCATGGTTCGATCACGGTACAGTCCCTTGCTTCCCCTGCCAAAGGCCCATCCCCTCTCCGACCACTGCGCCTCCGCCGTGCGCACCGTGGAGGCCGAGATCGATGGCCTGCGGGTCCTGGCGGTCGCCCTCCAGAATGGCCTGGCGGCTCCCTTCGAAGCGGTGGTCAACGCCATCGCGGCGGCCAGCGGGCGGGTGGTGGTCACCGGCATGGGCAAGAGCGGCCATGTGGCGCGCAAGATCGCCGCCACCCTGGCTTCCACCGGCACGCCGGCCTTCTTCCTGCATCCGGGCGAAGCCAGCCATGGCGATCTGGGCATGGTCGCGCGGGGCGATGTCGTCCTGGCCCTCTCCTGGTCGGGCGAGACCCCGGAGCTTCGCGACGTCATCCACTACTGCAAGCGCTTCGCCACCCCCCTCTTCGCCATCGCCTCGGAGAGCGCCAGCGCCCTGGCCGGGGCGGCCGACATCGCCCTCATCCTGCCCAGGGCCGACGAAGCCTGCCCGACCACCTTCACCCCGACCACCTCCACGACCATGCAGATGGCTTTCGGGGACGCCCTTGCCGTCGCCTTACTGGAGGCGCGGGGCTTTTCGGCCGAGGATTTCCGCAACTTCCATCCCGGCGGCAAGCTGGGCGCGCGTCTGGTCACGGTGGGCGATCTGATGGCGCGCGGGCCCGACCTGCCCGCGATCAGCGCCGCCGCCACCCTTTCGGACGCCATCGTCGAGATCACCCGCACCCGCTGCGGCGGCGTGGCGGTGGTGGACGCCGAAGGTCGGCTGGTGGGCGCCTTCACCGACGGCGACCTGCGCCGCGCCCTGCCGGCCACCGATCTTTCCGCCCCGGTGGCCGATCACATGACCCGCGCGCCGGTCTTCGTTCACCCGCACCTGCTGGCCACCGAGGCGCTGCGCGTGATGAACGAGCGCCCCCGGCCGATCATGCTGATCTTCGCCTGCGAAGACGACCGCCTGGTCGGCGCCGTCCACATGCACGACTTCCTGCGCGCCGGCATCGCCTAGTCCCCAAACGACCGATATGGCTTGCCGCCACGAAGGCGCGGTAGAGCCTCTCGCGCCGTGCCAAAAGCGGGTGCAAGACGGTCGCTCCCCAATGACGGCCAATGGGCGTAGGGTGCGGGGCTTCGTGGCGGCGCGACAGGAGCGCCGGCCCAACCCACGCGGGAGGCGCGCATGACGCAGATTCATTGGGCCAATCCGATCAGCGGCGATTTCAACGTCTCCGCCGACTGGAACGGCGGCGTCGTGCCGGGCGCCTCCGATGACGCCGTCCTCGACGCCCCGGGGCCGGCCTTCACGGTCACCGCCAACACCTACGAGACCGTTCACAGCCTCCAGACGGCGGCCAACGCGACCTTGGATATCGGCTTCAGGTTCGCGGCCACCGCCGGGACAGGCGCGGGCGTCAACGCCGGCAAGATCGTCATCGGCGACTACGGCGTTCTGACCGTCGGCGGAATGCTCACCAACCCCGGCGAAATTCTAATGGCCAGCACCGGAGCGCAGTCGCTGCTTGAGATCAGCGCGAGCACCACCTTGAGCGGGGGCGGCGCAATCAGTTTGACCAGCTCACCCAGAGCCTTGGGCGACGAGATCATCTCGGCGAGCCCGGGCCTGACGACCCTCACCAACATCGACAACACGATTTCCGGAACGGGCGCCATCGTCGGCGATTCCCGCGGCTACCGTCTGGTCCTGGTCAATGAAGCCAAAGGAGTGATCGACGCCAACGGATCGGTAGGTCCCCTTTACGTCCTGCCGGGAGGCTACACGACCGTCAACGCCGGCCTGATCGAGGCGACCGGCGCCGGCAGGCTTGTGCTCGGCGACGGGACATTCGCCAATACCGGCACAATCCGGAACGCCGGCTCCGGGACATTCGCGATCGGCGGCACGATCGACGACTCGCGGGGTGGAACGCTGATTCCTGGCGCGCACTCAAATCTCGACGACGTTGGCGTTATCCTCGGGGGCGCCCTCACACTGGAGGTAGGGCAAACCCTCACATCGTACTCCGGCTTTCTCGAGGCCGCGACGGTGACCAATCGGGGCACGATCGCCATCGAAAACAAATATGGCCTCCACCTGCAAGGCGCGGTGAACAATCTCGGCGCGATTGGCTTGGACAGCACCGGCGCCTACACCTTCCTTGAGATCGGCGCGGCGGGCGCCACCTTGAGCGGTGGTGGGTCGGTGTCGCTGGGCGGCAATGGCGGCAGTCAAGGCAGCCACATAACAGGCTACCAGCTAGGCGTTCAGACTCTGATCAATATCGACAACACCATTTCCGGCGCTGGCACGATAGGTCCTGGCCCAGATGGGAGCGAGGTTGGCCTTGTCCTGGTCAATGAGGCCCGCGGCGTCATCGACGCCAATGGCGCCCCCGCACTGACACTTTCCACGGGCGTGATCACCAACTCGGGTCTCATCGAAGCAACCGGCCCCGGCGGATTGACCATCCAAACCAATGTTTTTCACGGACCGGTCGTGACCGTCAACGGTTCAGCCGGCGGCGTCATACTGGCGGCAAGCGGCTCTCAGGTCGCTTTGAAGACCGCGACCCTGATCGGCGGCACGCTCGAATCGATCGGCACGGGCGAGATCAGGATCTTCGCGGGCGGCCCGGATGTGATGGACGGAACCACCTCCGCCATCGACAACAAGGCCACGGTGGTCGTCCAGAACAGCGCCGCCCTGACCATCGAGGGCGCCATCGTCAACGCCGACCGGCTCGCCCTGATTAGTTCCGGCTCCGCGACGACCCTAGCCATCGGCGCGGCGGGGGCCACGCTGTTGGGCGGCGGGGCGGTGATCACGACCGCCAACGCCAACAATGTGATCACCTGCGCGAGCTCGGCCGCGACCCTGACCAATTAGGATAACACCATCGACGGCGCGGGGCGGCTCGGCGCCGGCTCGATGACCCTGATCAACGAGGCCAAGGGGGTGATCGTCGGCCCTTTCGCCGCCGTCCTCGTCATCGACACCGGGGCCAACACCGTCGTCAACGCCGGCCTGATCCTCGGTCGGGGCTCGGGCGGGGTGACGATCCAGAGCGCGGTGAACAACAGCGGCCGGTTGGAAGCCGACGGCGGCGTTCTGACGGTCAACGGCGCGGTGGGCGGCTCGGGCGAGGGGTTGATTGACGGCGGCACACTGGACTTCGCCTCCAGCTTCACCCAGCGGGTGATCTTCACCGGAACGACCGGCGTCCTCGAACTGGGCCAATCGCAGGGTTACACCGGCGCTGTGTTTGGTTTCTCCAAGACCGGCGGGACTTCGCTCGATCTTCGGGACATCGGCTTCGTGAGTTCAACCGAGGCGACGTTCAAGGGCTCGGCCTCGGGCGGGACCCTCACCATCAACGACGGGACCCACACCGCCCGCATCACCCTCAAGGGCGATTACCGGTCCTCTATCTTCTCCGCCAGCAGCGACGGCCACGGGGGGACGATCGTCGTCGATCCCAGGGCGCCCGCGGCGGCGCATCGCCTTATCGCGGCGGCGGCGAGCCTTGGCGCCGGCGGTGGGG
>JALYTR010000107.1 GCA_030854165.1 Pseudomonadota bacterium
CCGAAACGGGCAGCAGCCAGCCCTGGTCCACATCCCACGATCGAAATGTCTTGCCCATAAGCGGAGTGAATCAGTGTTCACTCCATCCGTCGAGCGGATTATCCAGACAGGCTCCTAGCGCCGGCCGCTTGCGATCGGCGACGATAGAGGCAAGGGTCGCGTCATGAAGCTTCTGCTGGTCGAAGACGATGCGGAAACCGCCGCCTTCCTCAAACGGGCGCTTGGCGAAGCGGGGCACACCGTGGACCACGCGGCCACCGGCCATGACGGCCTGCTGCTGGCGGCCGGCGAAGCCTACGATGTCATCGTGCTCGACCGGATGCTGCCGCAAATCGACGGACTGGCGATCCTGCGCACCATCCGCGCCTCGAAGGTGAAGACCCCCGTCCTGCTCCTCACCGCCATGGGCGGCATCGACGATCGGGTGGAGGGTCTGGAAGCGGGCGGAGACGACTATCTGGTCAAGCCCTTCGCCTTCGCCGAACTGCTGGCGCGGGTAAACGCCCTGGCGCGACGGCCCCCTCCGCAGGACACGCCGACTCGCCTGAGCCTCGCCGATCTCGAAATGGATCTCCTGAAGCGATCAGTCACCCGCGGGGGCGAGAGAATCGAGCTGCAGCCGCGCGAATTTCAGTTGCTGGAATATCTGCTGCGCCATGCTGGCCGGGTGGTGACCCGCACCATGATGCTCGAAAGTGTGTGGGATTTTCACTTCGACCCGAAGACCAACATCGTCGAGACCCACGTGAGCCGTCTGCGCGCCAAACTGCAGCGCGGCGCCTCGATGGAGTTGATCCACACGGTGCGCGGGGCCGGCTATTGCCTGCGGGAGCCTTAAGGGGCGTGTTCCGTTCCAGCAGCTTCCGCCTGGCGGCCTTCTATGCCCTGGCCTTCGCCTTGGCCGTCGCGGTGCTGGGCGCGGTCACCCTGACTACCACCCGCGCCGCGCTCGCCCGGCAGTTCGACGCTCGCATCGCCGCCGAATCCGCCTCATTGGGGCGGGAATACCGCGCCGAGGGCATGATCGGGGTGGTTCAGGCGGTGCGCGAGCGCGACGCGACGCCCGGCGCCCTGGACTTCGGCCTGCAGACGACGCGCGGCGTGAGCGTGGCCGGGCGCCTGGCGGGAACGCGCGCGCCGAAGGGGTGGTCGGTGCTGAAGGAAAGCGAGGCGGGCGAGACCGCCGAACGGACCCGCATCCTGGTCACCGATCTGCCAGGCGGATATCGACTGCTGGTGGGCGACGACCTTCAGCGTGTCGAAGCGCTCGACGCGGCGCTGTTCCAGCGCGTCGCCCTGGCCTTCGCGGCGCTGGTGCTTCTGGGCGTGGCCGGGGGTTATGGCCTGGCCCGCGGCGTCAGCCGCCGTATCGCCTCCATTACCGGCACGGCCGAAGCGATCATCGACGGCGACCTCACCCGCCGCGTGCCGGTGCGCGGCGCGGGCGACGATCTGGATCGGCTGGCGGTCAGCTTCAACCGCATGCTCGATCGCATTGGCGCGTTGATGGAGAATTTGCGCCAGGTCTCCAACGACATTGCCCATGAACTGCGCACGCCCCTGACTCGCCTTCGCACCCGCCTGGAAGCCGGCGTGACAAGAACCCGAGAGGACGAGCGAGAGGACGTCCTGGAGGCTGGACTCGCCGACCTCGACGCCATTCTAGGCGCCTTCGCGGCCCTGCTTCGCATTTCGCAGATCGAGGCGGGGGCCCGGCGGGCGGCGTTCCGCTCCACCGATTTGACCGAGCTTGCCCGCACCGTGGTGGAGGCGTTCGCGCCGTCGGCGGAAGACGCCGGCGGATCGCTGACGCTTGAGGACGAGACACCGCTGGTCCTGGAAGGCGACCCCGAACTCCTGACTCAGATGCTGGTCAATATGGTTGAAAACGCCCTTCGCCACGCCGGGGCGAGCGCCAAGGTGGTGGTCGCCTGCCGGCGGATCGGCGCCGCCGCCGTGCTTTCCGTCGTCGATGACGGCCCCGGCGTCCCGCGATCGGAGCGACGCCGGCTGTTCGATCGTTTCCATCGCCTGGAGGCGAGCCGGTCCACGCCGGGAAGCGGCCTGGGCCTGGCGCTCGTCGCCGCCGTCGCCAGACTGCACGGAGGCGACGCCAGCCTGCACGACGCCAGTCCGGGCCTGGAGGCCCGGATCACCCTGCCGGGATTCGCCGCGTGACCGCGCCGGAACATTGGCGTTTCCCAATAATTCGGTCATTCGCCTGTCACGTGCGGCCAGCTAGAAGGCGTGTTCGACACCAGCGGAGCCGCCGGTTTTGACGATGCGACCCCGAACCGTCCCGCGGCCCACCCTGGCGATCCTTCTCTGCGGCTGTCTATGCGCCTGCGCCACCTACAAAGCTCTCCCCCTTCCCGCCGGCTCGAACCTCGCCTCCAGCGCGGCGCGGCTGAGCGTCGATGTATCCCGCCTGCGCCTGGGCCCCCTTGAGGCGCATCGCTTCGACCCGGCGCACGGGCTCGATCCCACCGACATCGCCATTTTGACCGTGCTCAACAGCCCCGACCTTCAGGCCAAGCGGGCGCTCGCCAAGGTCGCCACCGCCCAGGCTTTTTCGGCCGGCCTGCTGCCCGATCCACAGGTCGTGGCCAGCGCCGACTTCCCTGAGCATCCCGCCGGGCTGGTCACCGCCTACGGGATAACCCCCACGATCGATCTTCTGGGCCTGGTCACCCATTCGACAGCCTTGAAGGCGGCGCGGGCGAGCGCCAGGCAGGCCGATCTGGATCTTCTGTGGAGCGAATGGAGCGCCGCCCAGCAGGCGCGCCAACTGGCGGTCATGGCCATGGCGGACGAGGCCAAGGCCGGTCTTCTGCGAACGATCGCCCAGGGCCTGGGTGCGCGCTATCTGAAAACCCGCCGCGCCCTGGCGACCCACGATGTCACGACGCTCACCAACAGCGCCGACCTGGCGGCGAAGCTGGACGCCGACGCCCAGCTGGCCACCGCCGTGCAGGGCGCCGCCAAGGCGCGGGGCGATCTGAACGCGCTGATCGGGCTCGCGTCGGGGGCTCGGCTGAACCTGGTCGCCGGCGCCCCCGCCCTGGCGCCGAGCGCGGCCAGAATGGACGCGGCGCTCGCCGCCCTGCCGGAAAGACGGCCAGATCTGCTGGCGCTCCAGGCCGGCTACGGGGCGCAGGACGCCAATCTGCGCAAGGCGATCTTGAGCCAATTCCCGCTCATCAACCTCGGCTACAGCCGCCAGCGCGACACCGGCGCCATCCTGACCAACGGGCTCACCGCGACCCTGGTCGTGCCGATCTTCAATCGCGGGCGCGGCGACATCGCCATCCAGTCGGCGACCCGCGCCCGCCTGAGGGCGGAATATCAGGCGCGTCTCGACCAAACGGTCGCCGACGTGGCCGCCGCGCGGCGCGACCGCGATGCCGACGCCGCCATCCTGATCGGACTCGAAGCGCGGGTTCCCGAACTTCTGGCGCAGGTCGATGAGGCCCGGATAGCCGCCGATCGGGGCGACATCGACAGCGCCGCCTTCCTGGCCCTTGAGCAGTCCGCGCTGAGGCAACGCGTGGCCCTGCTAGACCTGAGGCTTGCCCTGGCCCTCGCCGACATCAGTCTGGAATCCGTTCTTTTCCTTCCCTCCGACCAAGGCGCCACACCATGACACGGCCAAAGACGTGGCAGATCGCGACCGCCGGGGCCGTCCTGGCTCTGATCGGCCTTTTGGCCTGGTTTCTTGTTCACAAGCCGGCCCCGGCCGCCGCCGCGCCGCCGGCGCCCTCGGCCCTGGTTACCCTCTCGCCGGCCAGGCGCGGAGACGTTCGCGAGATCGTCAGCGCCTACGGGATCATCGCCGGATCCCCGGCGGCCAGCCGGACCCTGGCCGCGCCGCGCGCGGTGATCATCGCCCAGATCCTGGTGGCGCCCGGCCAGCCGGTCGCGGCCGGCGCGCCGCTCATCGTCCTGGCCAACACCCCGGCGACCGAACTGGCGTTCCGGCAGATCACCGACGCGGCGGGGTTCGCCGAGCGCGATCTGGCCAGGGTGCAACGCCTCTTTGACGAGCATCTGGCGACCAACGATCAATTGGCCGCCGCCCACAAGGCCCTGGCCGACGCCAGGGCCGCCGTCGCCGAGCAGAACGCGGCCGGCGCGGGCAAGGGCCGCCAGATGCTCACCGCCGCCATCGCCGGGGTGGTCGGCGCGGTTCCGGTCGCCGCCGGAGAGCACGTGGCCGCCGACGCGCCGCTTTTGACCCTGATCGCCAATGGGGGTCTCATCGCTCAGTTGGGCGTCGAACCCACTCACGCCGGCGCCCTGGCGGCGGGCCAGCCGGTGGTCATTTCGTCGCCCTTCGATCCGGCGCAGACCGTCGCCAGCCGCCTTACGGTGGTCGGCCGGCAGGTGGATCCCGCTTCGCGGCTGGTGACGATCACCGCCCCGGCGAGCGGCGCGGGCCTGCCGCTCGGCGCGGCGGTGGAGGGGCGGGTCACGGTGGGTGTCCACACCGGCCTTCTCGTGCCGAGCGCCTCGGTCGCCCATGACGAAAAGGGCGCCCACATCTTCGTGGTTCGAGGCGGCAAGGCCCATGAAGTCGCCGTGACGCCGGGCGATTCCCAGGGTGACGAGACAGAGGTGTCCGGCGCGCTGAGCCCCGGAGAGGCCATCGCCGTCGAAGGGGCCTACCAGCTTGAGGACGGGCTGGCGGTGCGGACCAAGGCGCGATGAATCTTTCCGACATCTTCGCCCGCCACCGCCGCTCGCTGCTGGCCGTCGTGGCCGCGGGCGTACTCGCCGGTGTATTGGCGGGGCTGGGTCTGCCGGTCGGGCTGTTTCCCAACATCTCCTTCCCCCGCCTCGAAGTCGCCATCTCGGCCGGCGACCGACCGATCGATCAGACCGAAGTCGTGGTGACCAGGCCCCTCGAACTGGCCATGCGCGCGGTGCCTGGCGCCACGTCGGTGGTCTCCGTCACCAGCCGCGGCGCCGCTGAACTCAGAATCGCGTTCGCCTGGGGCAGCGACATGAATCTGGCCCTGCAACGGACGCAGGCGGCGCTCGCCAACGCGTCCAAGGCCCTGCCGCCGGGCGTGACCTTTGATGTCAGGCGCATGGATCCCACCGTCTTTCCCGTCGCCGCCTACAGCCTGACCTCGAAGCGCATCGGTCCAATCGCGCTTCGACGATACGCCGAACTCACCCTCACCCCGCTCCTCACGGCGGTTCACGGGGTCAAGCGCACCGATATCCTGGGCGGGGGCGTCGGCGAATATCAGGTGATGGCCGATCCGGTCAGACTGCGCGCCTACGGCCTGGCCCTGGCCGACGTCACCCAGGCGCTGGGCGCCGCCAACGTCCTGACCGCAAGCGGCAAGCTGGAGGACCGCGGAAAACTCTACCTCACCCTCGCCGACAGCTCATTGACCAGCGCGGCGGACATCGAAAACGTGGTCATCAAGAGTGGTGGCGGGGGCATCGTGCGGCTCGGCGACGTGGCCGCCGTCAGCCTGACCAGCGCGCCGGCCTACATCCGCGTCACCGCCGATGGCCAGGACGCGGTCAGCATTCAGATCTATCAACAGCCCAACGGCGACACCGTCCGCATCGTCCGCGACATCGCGGCGGTATTCGCCAAGGCCAGGACCACCGCCCCGCCGGGCCTGCATGTCTCGGCCTGGTACGACCAGAGCGAATTGATCAACACCTCGGCCCGCGGCTTGGCGGAGGCGATCGCCATCGGCGCGGTGCTGGCTGGCCTCACCCTGCTCATCTTTCTGCGCAATCTGGGCGTCACCTTCGTGGCGATCGTCGAGGTGCCCATCGTGCTGGCCCTCACCACCCTGGCGCTCAAGCTCCTCGGCCAGAGTTTCAACATCATGACCCTGGGCGGCATGGCCGCGGCCATCGGGCTGATCATCGACGACGCCATCGTGATGATCGAACATATCGAGCGGCGGGTCGAGGAAGCCGGCGAAAACCGGGTGGGCGCCATGCGCGCCGCGGCGGCCGAGTTCTTCCGCCCCCTTGCCGGCTCCTCGGCGGCGACCATCCTGATCTTCTTGCCCCTGGCCTTCCTGACCGGGGTGACCGGCGCCTTCTTCAAGGCCCTGTCGCTGACCATGGCCGTCGCCTTGATCGCCTCGTTCCTGCTTGCCTGGCTGGTCGTGCCGATCCTGATGGAGCGGCTCTATTCCAAGCCCAAGGCGAAGAAGGCCCGCACATACAATCTGCTCAGTGTTTATCGCACGACGCTGGAGCGGGCGACCGCGAGGCCGTGGATCGCCGTCCTCACTCTGGTTCCGCTGGCCGCCCTGGGGCTTATCGCTTTCAAGACGCTGCCCAGCGGCTTCATGCCCAAACAGGACGAAGGCGGCTTCATCCTGGACTACATCACGCCGCCAGGAACCTCGCTGGCCGAAAGCGACCGGCTGATCCGCCAGATCGAGGCCATCGTTCACGCCGAGCCGGAGGTGATCACCTATTCGCGCCGGACCGGCGCGCAGCTCGGCGGCGCCCTTACCGAACCTAATGTGGGCGACTTCTTCATCCGCCTGAAAAGACCGCCCCGGCGCGACATCGAAACGATCATGAACGAGGTGCGCGACCGCGTGCAGGCCCAGGTGCCCGGCGTCACGGTGGAAACCGCCCAGCTCATCGAGGATCTGATCGGCGACCTCACCAGCGTGCCCCAGCCAATCGAAGTCAAGCTCTACGACGAGGATTCGGCGACTCTCAGCGCCACCGCGGCCCAGGTCGCCAAACAGATGGGCGGCGTGGCGGGCCTGGCCGAAGTGCGCGACGGCGAAGTCGTGGCGGGCGATGCGCTCAACATAAAGATCGACCTGGCCCGAGCGGCGCTCGAGGGGATAGCGCCGGCGGAGGCGTCGAGCCAGCTTGGCGCCATGCTGGGTGGCGCGGTGGCCACGCAGGTGCAGTCAGGCCCCATCCTCACCGACGTGCGGGTGTGGATTCCCGCCGATGAGCGGGGACGCGTCGCCGATATCGCCGCCTTGCCCCTGCGCGCCGCCGACGGGCACATCTTCGCGCTGTCGCGCATCGCCTCGGTGCAGGTTCTCACCGGCCAGGCGGAAATCGAACACGAGGGAAGCCGACGCATGATCCCGGTGACCGCTCGCGTCGAGGGAAGCAGCCTGGGCGGCGCGGCCAAGGCCGTGGAGCGCCTGCTCAGCCAGCCGGGCGCCCTGCCTTCCGGCG
>JALYTR010000488.1 GCA_030854165.1 Pseudomonadota bacterium
GTCTGGTGCAGGGCCATCAGAGGTGGCTCGGGGAATCTGGACAGGGGGATAAGTGGAGTTTCTGCCTGAACGCGGCGATGATGCCGCCCGACGGGAGAGACGATGACCAGACGAACGAGACGGAACCACACGGCGGCCTTTAAGGCGAAGGTGGCCTTGGCGGCGTTGCGGGGCGAGAAGACGCTATCGGAGTTGTCGCAGCAGTTCGACGTTCACGCGACGCTGATCAACGCCTGGAAGGGGCAACTGCTTGAGGGTGCGGCCGGCGTGTTTGGGACGGGGCCGAGTGAAGCGGCGCCCGCGGCGGTGGACGTGAAGACGTTGCACGCCAAGATCGGCGAGCTGGCGCTGGAGAATGATTTTTTAGCCGGCGCGCTCACCAAGGCCGGCATGTTGAGCGCAAGGCGATGATCGACCGTACGCACGAGCTTGCGCTGACCCGCCAGGCGCGGGTCCTGAGGCTGAGCCGGAGCGGGCTTTACTACCGGCCCAGGCCCGTGTCGCCGGCGGACCTGGCTATCATGCGCCGGATGGACGAGCTGCACCTGGACTATCCGTTCGCGGGCAGCCGGATGCTGCGTGATCTGCTGCGCGGCGAAGGCGTCCAGATCGGCCGGGCGCACGTCATCACGCTGATGCGTCGCATGGGGATCGAGGCGATCTACCGGCGGCCGAACGCCTCCAAGCCCGCGCCGGGGCACAAGATTTACCCCTATCTGTTGCGCGGCTTGAAGATCGACCGGCCGAACCAAGCCTGGGCCATGGACATAACCTACATCCCCATGGCGCGCGGCTTCGTCTACCTGGCCGCCGTGGTCGACTGGTTCACCCGCAAGGTCCTCTCATGGCGGGTGTCGATCGGCATGGAGGTGGATTTCTGCCTCGAGGCGGTGGAGGAGGCCCTCGCCCGGCACGGCAAGCCGGAGATCTTCAACACCGACCAGGGCTCTCAGTTCACCAGCGCCGCCTTCACCGGCCTGCTGATCGACCACGCCATCGCCATCAGCATGGACGGCAAAGGCGCCTGGCGCGACAACGTCTTCGTCGAGCGGCTGTGGCGCTCGGTCAAGTACGAGGAGGTCTATCTGAAGGCCTACGGCAGCCTCGCCGAGGCTAGGGCCTCCCTGGGCCACTATCTGGTCTTCTACAACGCCAAGCGGCCCCATTCGAGCCTCGGCGCCAGGACGCCGGACCAAGCCTATTTCAACGCCATGCCGGCTCTGGCTCGGGCCGCATGAATTTTTCGCCGCCGATGTTGGCTTGTCACTCCGGTCGGGCTACGCCCTGCCTGCGCGCCAAGCCAACCCTGGCGAAACACAGGCGGCAGGGATTCCACTCAAAAAACGCAGTTCCCTGTCCAGACAAACCCGGCCACCTCTGTTGGGCTGACTTGGCCGTTCGGAAGTGCGAGACGGAAGACGCCACAAGGCCGACTTGCACTCAACTCGGAAAAAAGCCGAACGATTCTGAGCGATTGAAAGGCTTAGGCAGCGCTTCTTGGCAGGGCGCCTGTTAGGGTTTTGCGTTACGGCGCTTGTATCCTCCTAATATTTATCAAGTAGTTACGTTACGACTTGGTGCGGTCGAGAAGACTCGAACTTCCACGGGAGTTACCCCACAGCGACCTCAACGCTGCGCGTCTACCAATTCCGCCACGACCGCGACGAGAGGCTTCAAGCGGCGGGGCGTAGCAAATGGGCTTCGACTTGTGAAGGGCGTCGCCGCTACATTGCGAGGATGGCGATCAAGACCTTTATGCGCCCCGACAGCCAGCCCGTCGCCTGGGCGGTCTCAAGGGTCCCCGTCGCCTACCCCGCCGCGGTGGCGGCCATGGAGGCGCGGTCCGCCGCCATCGCCGACGGCGAGGCGGGCGAACTCGTCTGGCTGCTGGAACACCCGGCCCTCTACACCGCCGGAGTGTCGGCCAAAGCCGCCGACCTGCTCTCGCCTGGCCGGTTCCCGGTCTTCCAGAGCGGGCGGGGCGGACAGTTCACCTACCACGGGCCACGCCAGAGGGTCGCCTATGTGATGCTGGATCTGCGGACACGCGGCCGGGACGCGCGGGCGTTCGTCGCCGCTCTCGAAGCGTGGATTATCGAGGCCCTGGCCGCGTTCTGCGTGGTCGGCGAAGCCCGGCCCGGGCGGGTGGGCGTATGGGTGGCGCGCGAAGGCGCCGGTGCGCCGGCCCGCGAAGACA
>JALYTR010000001.1 GCA_030854165.1 Pseudomonadota bacterium
CGGTACACCCAATCGCCACCTCGTTCAATCGGGCGGCGAAGGTCGAGGCGAACGTGGCGCACCCGCCCCTCCACCCCTTCGGGGTCCCCCTCCCCCATAAGAATGGAGGAGGATTAGGCTGCTCAAATCCTCGTCCGCGCAGCGGGGGAGGAGGACCGCGAAGCGGTGGAGGGGGCGCGGGAAGGGCGCGGGCGTGGCGGCTGCCGCCAACAAGGGCCTTCCCTCCCTCCCCGCGCGCACTCTAAGGTTCGCGCCGTCCACATGGAGGAACCGGCGCATGTCCAGGCGCCTTGCCTTGATCACCGGAGCCTCGTCGGGTATCGGCGCCGCCTTCGCGCGCCTTTACGCCAGCCACGGCTACGATCTGGCGATTACCGCGAGGCGCGCCGATCGCCTGACGACCCTGGCCGACGAGATTCGCCTGCGCCACGGTGGCGAGATTCTCATCGTTCCCGCCGATCTGGCCGAGGCCGGCGCGCCCGGGGCCATCCTGGCGCGGATCGCCGCCCACGGGCGGCCGGTGGACGCTCTGGTGAACAACGCCGGCCATGGGGCGCCCGGTCCCTACGCGGTCGCTTCATGGGAGGAGCAGCGCGCCTTTTTGCAGGTGCTGCTGATGACGGTGTGCGAGCTCACCCACACGGTGCTTCCCGGCATGTTGGAGCGGCGCTTCGGGCGGATCGTCAATGTCGCCTCGCTGGCCGGCCTCGTTCCCGGCCGGTCGGGGACGGCCCTCTATGGGGCGGCCAAGGCCTTCCTGATCAGCTTCTCGCAGAGCCTGCATGCCGAAGGCCGGAGCGCGGACGTCCATGTCTCGGCGCTCTGTCCCGGCTTCACCTACAGCGAGTTCCACGACGTCAATGGAACCCGCGATCTCATCGGCGAGCGCGCGCCGCCGTGGATGTGGCTGGGCGCCGACGAAGTGGCGGCGGCGGGCTACGAAGCGGCGGAAGCCAACCGACCGATCTGCGTGCCCGGCGCGCCCAACAAGGCGATCGCGGCGGTCGCCAGGCTGCTACCGGCCGAATGGGGCATGGCCCTGATGGCCAGCCGGCGGCTGTGAGGGACGCGCCACCTGATAGGGCGCGGCGGTTTCGTGGCGGATCAGGTCGATGGTCGAGCCGGCCACCCCGGCCAGCATGAACTGCACCGCCATGGCGCACAGGATGAGGCCGAGGACCCTGACCACGATGATCATGCCCACCTTGCCCAGGGCTCGGGAGATGAGGCTGGTCATCCAGAAGGCGGCGACGATCAGAACGCCCTCGGCGGCGATAACGCCCAGGCCGACGGCCATGGCGCCGGCCCCCAGGCGGTGCGCTTCCTCGGCGTAGATCACCGCCGAGGAGATGGCCCCCGGCCCGATCAAAAGGGGCATGCCGAAGGGCACCACCAGGCCCTCGAAGCGCAGAGCGGCCGAGGCGCGGGTCGAGAGCGTGTCGGCGCCGGAGCCGGCGGCGGCGAACACATGGCCGCTCTGGCCCCTGGCCATGTCCAGCCCCATGAGCAGCAGCAATATGCCCCCGGCGATGCGAAAGGCCGACATGGAGATGCCAAAGAAGCGCAGCACGCCAAGCCCGGTCAGGAAGAAGAAGCTCAGAAACGCAACGGCGAAGAGGGCGATGTAGATGGCCGTCAGGCGCCGGGCCGGCGGGCTCGCGCCCTGCGTGGCGGTGGCGAACAGGGGTACGTTGCCGACCGGATCGATCAGCGCGAAAAGAGCGACGAAGAAGTTGACGGCGAATTCGGCCTGGTCCATCCTTCTCGCTTAGCTCAAATCACGACGTTTCGCGACTGGCGCGGCGACATCGCCGCGCGCGGCGTCTCCGCGAGGGATAGCCCATGTCCGCCGACCCACGCCTGCTTGATCCACGCCTGATCGTCGCCCTGGATCTTCCCACGCGGGCGCGGGGCGAGGCCATGGTCGACGCCCTGGGCGAGACGGTCTCGTTCTACAAGATCGGCCTGCAGCTTCTCGCGGTCGGCGGCATGGACATGGCGCGGGACCTGAAGGCGCGCGGTCTGCGGGTCTTTCTGGACTGGAAGCTGCATGACATCGGCGCGACGGTGGAGCGGGCCGCCGCGGCCATCGCCGCCACCGGCGCTTGCGATTTCCTGACCGTGCACGCCGAACCCCAGGTGCTGGCGGCGGCGGTCAGGGGCCGGGCGGCCGAGCCGGCGGTGAAGATTCTCGGCGTCACGGTGCTCACCAGCCTCTCGGGCCACGATCTGGGCGAGATCGGCTACGGCCTTTCCGTCCAGGCCCTGGTGGAGCGGCGGATCGGCCAGGCGATCGACGCCGGGGCCGACGGCGTCGTCGCCAGCCCCCAAGAGGCGGCGCTCGCCCGGCGCATGGGCGGCCCGGACTTTCTGGTGGTGACTCCTGGCGTAAGGCCGGCGTGGGCGAGCCTCGACGATCAAGCCAGAGCCGCCACGCCCGCCGCGGCCCTGTCCGCCGGGGCCAGCCACCTCGTCTGCGGCCGGCCGATAACCGCCGCTCCCGACCCGCGCGCCTCCGCCCTGGCGATCACCGCGGAGATGATGGATTGAACCGTCGGAAAACCCACTAGAAATCCACCGCCCGCCCCCTGCGCTCCCAATCGCCGAAGCGGGTGGGTTCGGGACCGACGGGACCGCCGTCTTCCTCGGCGACCGTGACGACCGCGGGGATCCCCGACGCCTGGGCCCGGCGCGCGGCGGCTTCCGCCAAAGCGCGCCGGGCGGCGGGTGGCAGGATCTTGCCGGTTGTCGGGTCGCGCGAGGTCACCGGCCGATCTAGAACCGCCCGACCAAGGCGCCAAGCCCTTGCCGCGCGGCGCCAATCGCGGCACGGATGACTCGGTGACCGCCGTTTCGAACAACCCCGCTCCCGCTCTGGTCGCGCGCCGCGCCGCCCTGAAACTGCTCGAGGCGGCGCTCGCCAAGCGGGGCGGTCTGGACGAGGCTCTGGGGGAGCGGACCTACGGCCTGCTCTCGACCCAGGATCGCGCTTTCGCCCGCGCCCTGGTCATGGCCGCCCTGCGCCGGCTGGGGCCGATCGACCGCGCCCTCGATGGCCGACTTAAGCGCGAGCCGCCGGCCTCGGTGCGAAACCTGCTGCGTCTGGGCGTGGCCCAGGCCTTCTGGCTGGACACGCCCGCCTTCGCCGCCGTGGACACCACCGTCAGCCTGACCCCGGCGCCCCTGCGCGGCCTGGTCAACGCGATTTTGCGCGGCCTGCTGCGCGATGGGCCGGCCAACGAGGACCCGCAAGATCTCGCGCCGGCGTGGCTCTTCGCCCGCTGGCGCGCCGCCCTTGGCGAGGCCGAGGCCCTGGCCATCGCGGGCCAGATCGCCGAGGAACCGGCCACCGACCTCACGCTTCTTACGCCAGCTGATGTCGCCCTGGCCGACGATCTTGAGGCGGAACGCCTGCCCCAGGGTTCGCTGCGCACCCGCCGGCGCGGCGATCTGGCGACCTGGCCTGGCTACGAGGCCGGCCGCTGGTGGGTGCAGGACGCCGCCGCCGCCCTCCCCGCCCGCCTTCTCGGCGCCCAGCCCGGCGAGAGGGTTCTGGATCTCTGCGCCGCGCCGGGCGGCAAGAGCCTGCAACTCGCCGCCGCAGGGGCCACGGTGACAGCACTCGACCGCTCGGCCGGACGCCTGCGCCGCCTCCTCGCCGGCCTGGCGCGCACCGGTCTTTCCGCCGAGGTCGTGACCGCCGACGCGACCGCCTGGACCGATTGCCGGACGTTCGACGCCGTGCTGCTGGACGCCCCTTGTTCGGCCACCGGGACGTTCCGCCATCATCCCGATGTGCTTTGGAACGCGCGGCCCGGCGACATCGCGGCCCTGGCCGCCGTGCAAGCCGAGCTTATCGTCGCCGCGGCGGCGCGGGTGGCGCCGGGCGGACGGCTGGTCTACGCCGTCTGTTCCCTGGAGAACGAAGAGGGTGAATGGCAGGTGCGCGCCTTTCTGACCCACCGCCCGGACTTCGCCATCGATCCAATCGCCCCTGGCGAGGCGGGCGCGCCGACGGCAAGCCGCGCGCCCGAGGGCTGGCTGCGCATCCTGCCGCACCATCTGCCCGGCGGCCTGGACGGCTTCTTCATCGCCCGGTTCACCCGTGCTAAGTCCGAGCGATGAGCGACCGCCCCATTCTCATCGCCCCCTCGATCCTGTCGGCGGATTTCGCCCGCTTGGGCGAGGAGGCCCGGGCCATCGAGGCGGCTGGCGCGGACTGGCTGCATGTGGACGTCATGGACGGCCACTTCGTCCCCAACATCACCATCGGTCCGCAGGTCGTCAAAGCCTTGCGCCCACACGTTTCCATCCCCCTCGACGTGCACCTGATGATCGCACCGGCCGACTCCTTTCTGGAGGCCTTCCGCGACGCTGGGGCCGACCACATCCTGGTCCATCCCGAAGCCGGCCCTCACCTCAGCCGCACCCTGCGCCATATCCGAAGCCTCGGCGCCAAGGCCGGGGTAGTGTTCGACCCTTCCACCGCGCCGGAGGTGATCGAATACATGATGGACGACATCGACATTGTTCTGGTCATGTCCATCAATCCCGGCTTCGGCGGCCAGAGCTTCATGCCCTCGCAACTGGCCAAGATCGCCCGTCTGCGGCAGATGATCGACGCGGCGGGACGCGACATCGTCCTGGAAGTGGACGGCGGGGTGACGGCGGAAACCGCCCGCCTGTGCGTCCAGGCCGGCGCCACGGCCCTGGTCGCCGGCACCGCGATCTTCAAGGACGGCCCCAGCGGATACGCCGACAACATCGCGGCGCTGCGAGGCGGCTGAGGCGCGAGGCCGGCGTTGACAGCATGCTCATCTCGCCTATTTTCCGCCTCGCCCGCGTGACTGGCGACTTTAAGGTGGACGAACCACCGGGAAGCGCGGCGCCGACACCGATGAAAAGCCGCACGCCTGGGCGCCCTCTCATGTTCTGGAGAACGCCATGGCCACGTCCATTTCATCGCCCGCCCCCGACCTCGCCGCGGTTCGCCGGGCCCTGATTTCGGTTTCCGACAAGACCGGCCTTGTGGAGACCGCCCGCGCGCTCGTGGACCTGGACGTCGAGATCGTCTCCACCGGCGGCACACGGGGCGCGATCGCCGCCGCTGGCCTTGCGGTGCGCGACGTTTCCGAGCTGACCGGCTATCCCGAGATGATGGACGGGCGGGTCAAGACCCTGCATCCGGCCATACACGGCGCCCTGCTGGGCATTCGCGACGCTCCCGCCCACGCGGCGGCCATGGCCCGCCACGGCATCGGCGCGATCGATCTGCTCTACGTGAACCTCTATCCTTTCGAGGCCACGGTGGCGGGCGGCGGCGATTTCGCGTCCTGCGTGGAAATGATCGACATTGGCGGCCCGGCGATGATCCGCTCGGCCGCCAAGAACCATGCCTACGTCGCCGTCTGCACCGGCTCGGAGGACATGGCGGAGGTTCTGGAGGCGCTTCGCACGGTTGGCGCCACCTCCCTGGCGCTGCGCCGGCGCCTCGCGTCCCGCGCCTTCGCCCGCACCGCCGCCTATGACCGCGCCATCGCCGACTGGTTCGCCGCGCGGACCGACGAGGCGGGGGGGCCAGAAGATTGGCCGAAGCGCAAGGCGATCACCGGCGCGTTGAAACAGGCCCTGCGCTACGGCGAAAACCCCCATCAGGCGGCGGCCTTCTACGTCTTTCCAAATCCGAGAGCGGGGGTGGCCACGGCGCGCCAGATCCAGGGCAAGGCGCTCGGCTACAACAACATCGCCGACACCGACGCGGCGGTGGAACTGGTCGCCGAATTCGATCCAGATCAGGACGCCGCCGCCGTGATCGTCAAGCACGCCAACCCCTGCGGCGTGGCGCTGGGCGAGAATCTCCGCTCGGCCTATCTGCGCGCCCTGCAATGCGATCCGGTCTCGGCCTTCGGCGGGATCGTGGCGGTCAACCGCCGGCTGGACGCCGCGGCGGCGGCCGAAATGGTCCAGATCTTCACCGAGGTGGTGATCGCGCCGGACGCCGATGAAGATGCCATCGCGATCTTCGCCGCCCGGAAGAACCTGCGCCTGCTGATCACCGGCGCCCTGCCCGATCCGGCCGCGACCGGCGAGACCTTCCGATCGGTGGCCGGCGGCTTCCTGGTCCAGTCCCGCGACGGCGCCCGGATCACGGCTGCCGACCTGAAGATCGTCACGCGCCGCGCGCCCACACCGGCGGAGACGCGCGACATGCTGTTTGCCTTCACCGTCGCCCGGCACGTCAAGTCCAACGCCATCGTGTTCGCCAGGGATGGCCAAACGGCCGGAATCGGGGCCGGCCAGATGAACCGCCGCGATTCGGTCCGCATCGCCGCCCTGCGCGCCGCCGAGGCGGCGCAGGCGGCCGGACTGCCGGTCTCGCTGGCCCAGGGATCGGCGTGCGCCTCCGACGCGTTCTTCCCCTTCGCCGACGGCCTGATCCAGGCGATGGAGGCCGGCGCCACGGCGGTGATCCAGCCCGGCGGCTCGATCAGAGACCCCGAGGTCATCGCCGCCGCCGACGCCGCCGGCGCCGCCATGGCCTTCACCGGGGTGCGGGCGTTCCGGCACTAAAGTCGGAACGACTACATGCTCACCGCAGGGCCAACACGATGAGCGAGCCCAGGCCGGCCAGCCAGCAATAGACCGCGAAGGGGGTGAAACCTCTGGAGTCCCTAGCCTTGAACCAGCGCATCAGGGCGACGGTGGCGATGAACGCGACGGCCCCGGCGACGACCCCGGCCAGAACGGCGGCGCTTCCGAAATGGCCGTGCTGGCGGATGAGCTTGGGCGCTTCGAGGACCACCGCGCCCAGGATGATCGGGGTGGCGGTCAGGAAGGAGAAGCGGGCCGCGTCTTCCTGGCTTAGGCCCCGCAGATAGCCCCCGGCCATGGTGGCCCCAGATCGGGACAGGCCGGGGATCAGCGCCAGGCACTGGCAAACGCCGATGATCAGGGCGTCGATCCAGCCAAGCGCGGTGAGGGGTTGCGTGGCGCGACGCCTCAGGCGCTCGGCTGCGAACAGCATGAGCCCGTTGACGATCAGGAAGACGGCGGCCAGCATCGGCGTGCCGAAGCCCTGGCGCAGGACCTTTTCGAAGGCGAACCCGATGACGACGGCGGGGATCGTCGCCACCACCACCCGCCAGAAGAGCCGTCGGTCCGCCGCGCCGGCCGGATCGGCGAACCGCAGCACCGAGACCGCGAAACCCAGCCAGTCGCGCCAGAAATAGCCCAGAAGGGCGATCGCCGTGCCCAGATGCATCACCGCCAGAAAGGGCAGAAAACCCTCGGCGTTCTGATCGACGTTGGTCCAGTGGAGAAGCGCCGGCAGGATGACCGCGTGGCCCAGGCTGGAGATGGGAAAGAGTTCGGTAATCCCCTGGAGGATCGCCATGACGATGGCTTGGAAGGCGGTCATGGCGGATGCTCCGTGAGGTAAATGGGGCGGCTAGAATCGCCGCGAGGCGCCGACATAGGCCTGGACGGCGGGGGTGCGGTCGTTGAGGCCAAGATTGACCCCGCCGTCGAGCTGGAAGTTCTGATGCCTCGCCGGAATCCAGGCCGCGCCGAGATCGGCCGAGACCTGGGTGATTCGCCCAGCGGGATCGAAATTGACGTCGCTCCACAGTTCGGCCGACAGGGTGATCGTCTTGCTAACCGGCCGGTTGAGACTGGCGACGGCGATCGTGTTGATGTGCCGCGAAGAATCCTGAGCGTTGCGCAGGAGATCGATCTCCGGATTGACGTTCAGCGAAAAGCTGTCCGGCAGGTTGACGCTGATCAGGGCGGCCACCCCGGTCTCGACCGCCCCGTCGCCGATCCCGGCCTTGGCGGTGGGCAGTTTCACGAAGGGGCTGATGGCCAATCCAATGGCGCCGCCATCGTCGCCAAGGAGGTTCCATTTCAGGCGCGCATAGAGATCGCCCACGCCGCTCGTCCGGCTCGTGGCGCCGGTTGCGCGATCGCGGACAGTGACGATCTCCAGAGGAACAATGTTGAGTTCCGCATCGAGGGCGTTGGTGAGACCGAGTTTCACGGTCGGATTGGTGGCCAGCCAGGTGGTCGTGTTCGCCCCTCCGGAGCGATCGTAGGTCACGTTGACGAGATCGGATTCGATCTGGACATGGCCCGCGTCCACCGTGCAGGGCGAGGCCGACTTGGTCGGACGATCGGTGCATAGGGCGCGCAGATCGGCCGCCGGCGTGGGATCGAACAGGGTGAAGCCGCTCTTGTCGGGTGGGGGCGCGGCGGCCGCTGGCGTCTCTTGCGCCAGCGCGGCGCCGGCGAGCGCCAGAATTCCGACCAGGGCCACGCCGATCGAAATCGCCCGATAACCGCTCATCCGCTTCCCCCGCCCGGCTTCCCTAAGCGCCCGTGCCGGGACCCTGGCCGATCGCCTGTTTGACGTTGACGTTCAGCCTTTCCATCATCTGAAGCAGGAGGGTGTTCTGATATTCGAGATGTTCCAGGACGACCTCGATCTCCCTTTCGGCCTTCACGTTGACCTCCAGATCGTGCTCCGCCCGCGCTTCGGCGTGCGCCCCCTGGATGTTCTGGCCGACCATGATCAGGGGCATCAGCAGAATCTGGATCACGTTTGAAATGAACAAATAGAAGATGAACCCCATGGGCGGATCGAAGCGCAGGGACTTGGGGGCCAGGAAGTTCCAACCGAGCCAAAACGCCGTCCAGGCGAAGATGACCAGGAAGAATCCCATGGTGCCGACGCGCTCGGTGATCCACACCGCTAGGCGATTGAGGAGCGTGAGCTTTTCCTTGTGCTCCTTGTTGACGTTGCGCAGCGGCTTGCGGGATTTGAGATAGGCCTTGATGGACGTGGGCGGCGGAGGGGGCGGCGGCGTGTTGTCAGGCATCAGGAGTCTCCGTTGCGTGAGGCCAGTTCGAGGCATTGTGAGGTCATCGGCCTGATTAGACCATGAGGGCTGAACACGACGCTAAGGCACGCCTATCACGCGACCTTGCCGAACAGGGTCCCGAGCCCAAAGGTGGTCGCCATGGCCAGGGCGCCCCAGAACGTCACCCGCAGGGCGCCGCGCCAGATGGCCGCGCCCCCCACCCTCGCGCCGATCGCGCCTAGCACGGCAAGAAAAACCAGGGAGGCGCCCGCCACCAGAGGGGCCAGAAAGCTGGCCGGAGAGAGGACAACCATCGCCAAGGGCGCGGCGCTTCCCACCGCGAAGGCGGCCGCCGACGCCAGGGCCGCCTGAACGGGCCGGGCGGTGGTCGCTTCCGAAAGGCCCAGTTCGTCGCGGGCGTGGGCGCCAAGAGCGTCCTTGGCCATCAACTGCTCGGCGACCTTCGGCGCCAGGTGGGGATCGACGCCTCGCTCCACGTAGATCGCCGAAAGCTCCCGGTGTTCGGCCTCGGCGTCCTCGTGGAGCTCCCGGCGCTCGCGGGTTAGCAAGGCGTTTTCACTGTCGCGCTGCGAGCTCACTGAAACATATTCGCCGGCCGCCATGGACATGGCGCCCGCCACTAGGCCCGCCGCCCCGGTGATCAGCACGGTGTGCGGCGCGACCGCCGCCGCGGCGACGCCCAGAATCAGGCTGCTGGTCGAAAGTATGCCGTCATTGGCTCCCAGCACAGCCGCTCGCAGCCAGCCGGCCCGGCCCACGACGGTGTTGCCGCCCATCGCCGTCTTCTCGGCCATATGAATCTCCCTCCCAAGTGGTCTACGCCGGGTCGTCCAGACTGAAACGGTCGTCGTCCTCGTGATAGGCGAAGATCTCGGCGAACCGGCCCCAGGAGACGACGGCGTCCATGGTCTCCTCGGCATAGGCCTCGCTCATGAAGTCCTCGATTTCGTCGCGAAAGCGAGTGGCCGGGGCCTGGTGCGAGGCGCGATCATCGAGGACCCGGCGAATGTGGGCGGCCAGGGGCACATAGGCCAGCAGGTGTTGGGCGAAGAGCTGTTTGCGCTCATCGACCGCCGCGGCGTCGTAGCGCCGGGCGGCGGGGGTGAGGCGGATGGTCCGCCCCTCGATCTCGGCGAAGCGCATGAGCTGCAGGGTCTCGGCGATGGGGAGCAGTTCGTCGGCCTCCAGTCGCAGCTCGCGGCCGAGCGCGCCCAGTTCCGCCGACCCGTTGTTGGGCGAGGCGGCAAGGGCTTCGATCATGCCCGACAAGGTGTTGCTGGAAACATGGGTCAGAGCCATGCCCAGCCCCGTGCCCGGGAAGTTTCCCTCGGGGGGCGGCGGCCCGACCGGCCGCGCGGTCATTCGCGCATAGATATCGTCCACCAGGGCGCGGAAAGCGGGATCGAGGCGCTTGCGCGGCTGGGGCAGATCGACCCGGATCTCGGCGATCACCCGGCCGGGGTTGGATGAGAAGACCAGGATTCGGTCGCACATCAGGACCGCCTCCTCGATGTTGTGGGTGACCATGAGGATGGAGCGGATCGGCATCCGGCCTTCCGACCACAGGTCCAGAAGATCGGTGCGCAGGGTCTCGGCGGTGAGCACGTCCAGGGCGCTGAACGGCTCGTCCATCAGAAGGACCGAAGGCTGGACGACCAGGGCGCGGGCCAGGCCAACCCTCTGGCGCATGCCCCCCGACAATTCCTTGGGGTAGGCGTTCTCGAAGCCGTCCAGGCCGATGAGGTCGATGGCCGCCAGGGTGCGCTTGCGCCGCTCCTCGGCCGGTACGCCTCGCGCCTCCAGGCCAAGTTCGACGTTCTTCTGCACCGTCAGCCAGGGAAAAAGAGCGAAGCTCTGGAACACCATCGCCACGCCATGAGCGTCGTCGTCGCCGGCCATGTCGCTCACCTTCACCGACCCGCCGGTGGGGGTAATGAGCCCGGCAATGGAGCGCAGCAGGGTGGATTTGCCCGATCCCGAACGGCCGAGCAGACCGACGATCTCATTTGGCTTCAAAGTGAGATTGACATCCTCGAGCACCAGCAGCCCCGCGCCCCCGCCCTTCCCATAGACGTGCTTCAGACCCTTCACCTCCACCAGCGGGGCGTCGGTCTGGGCGGTCCGTTCCAGGGTCATGGTCATGGCGGCGGGTCCCTCAATCCAGGCGAAGATGTTTTTCGGCGTAGGCATAGAGCGGTCGCCACAGGCTGCGGTTTAGCACGATCACGAAGACACTCATCACCGAGATGCCCAGCGCCACGCGCGGATAGTCGCCAGCGGTGGTCGCCTTGGCGATGAAGGCGCCTAGGCCCGCCGCCTCGAGGCGGGTGTGGCCCCAGCTTACAACCTCGGCCACGATGCTGGCGTTCCACGAGCCGCCGGAGGCGGTCAGCGCCCCCGTCACGTAATAGGGAAAAATTCCCGGCAGGATGAAATCGCGCCAACGCTGCCACGAGCGCAGGTGAAAAATTCCGGCCGCTTCCTTGAGGTCGTTGGGAAGGGCGCTGGCCCCGGCGGCGACGTTGAAGAGGATATACCACTGCGTCCCCAGGATGATCAGGGGCGAGAGCCAGATGTTGGGATCCAGGCGCCAGGCGATGATCGCGATGACCGCGATGGGAAAGAGCACGTTGGCGGGAAAGGCGGCCAGGAACTGCGCCACCGGCTGGATGCGCTGCGACCAGACTGGCCGCAGGCCGATCCACACTCCGATCGGGACCCAGATGGCGCTGGCGATCGCGATGAGAACGAGAACCCGGGTGAGGGTGATGAGGCCAAGGCCGGTCGCGGTTAAGGCGTCGCGGAGGGTCAGGGTGGTGGCGATATAGCGGAAGATGGTCCATGCCGCCCATGCCGCCGCCGCCACGACTACGACGACCCACAGCCGGTCGAACCAACGGCCGTTCCCTCCGACCCCGAGCCTCGGCAGCGTGGGGCGCGGCAGCGCCGCGAGGGCGCGCCCGAACGGCGAGGCGATTCGTTTGAAGACACGGGTGCGACGCAGGACATCGAAGAACCAGGACCTGGGCTGTTCCTGCGAGGCGGTCTGCTCGAAACGGAACTTGTCGGCCCAGGCGACGATGGGGCGGAACAGAAACTGGTCGTAAAGGACGATCACCACCGCCATCGCCCCCACCGCCTGGGCCACGGCGGTGAAGTCCTGGCGGTCTATGGCCAGGGCGATCCAGGAACCGATGCCCGGCAGTGTCGCGGTGGTCTTGCCCACCGTGATGGCTTCGGAGGCGACCACGAAGAACCAGCCGCCGGACATCGACATCATGGTGTTCCACACCAGGGCGGGGGTGGCGAACGGAAGCTCCAGCTTGATGAACCTTCGCCACGGCGAGAGGTTGAACTGGCGGGCCACCTCGTCGAGGTCGCCGGGCAGGGTGCGCAGCGACTGGTAGAAGCTGAAGGCCATGTTCCAGGCCTGAGCGGTGAACACCGCGAAGATCGAGGCCAGTTCGATCCCCAGCTCGCTGGTCGGAAAGAGGCCCATGAAAAACGTCACCGTGAAGGTCAGGAACCCCAGCACCGGCACCGACTGGAGAATGTCCAGCATGGGAATGATGACCAGTTCGGCCTTGCGGCTCTTGGCGGCCAGCGTCGCCACCACGAAGGTGAAGATCAGCGAAGCGAAAATGGCCGCGAACATGCGAAGCGTGGTGCGCAGGGCGTATTCCGGGAGCCGCGCCGGATCCAGGACAACCGGGACGGAGTGCAGGTGGGCCAGGGGCTGGCCCATCTGCTGGGCGCCGTGCACGACCAGCACCGCCGCGGCGCCGATCAGGGCCAGGGCGATCAGGTCGTAGCGGTTGGGCGCGAAGCGCGCGCGCGCGAACCTGACCAGCAGGCGCCCGTTCATCCGCTCGGCGGAGAGAAAGGTCATAGGCTCGCCTCGTGATAGCCGCGTCGGCTGTCACGGGCGCCTGATTGAAGGTCAGGCTCGGCGGGACAACCTAAAGCGGCCTGATAGGTGGACCAGGACTGTCGCTAGGCATCGGGTTTTCAAGGTTTCCAGTTGAGCGGTCCGCCGCCGCGAGAGGCGAGGGCGGGCGCGAGCCGGCAATGGTCCCAATCGCACCGCCAAGTCAACCCCGGCCGGCGGCGGGTTTCCGCGCCGCTTGCAAAGTCCTCCCGCGCCCGCCGATAGTGGGTTGAAGGAGGACGGAATGGAAATCGAGCGGCGGGACTTCCTGCGCCTGGCGGCGGCTTCGGCCGGGGTGGCGGCGACATCGGGGATGGGGACTGAAGCCATCGCCAGAGCTCTGGCTCTGCCCGCCAACCGGGTAAGCGGCACAATCGCCGATGTCGAACACGTGGTGATCCTGATGCAGGAGAACCGCTCCTTCGATCATTACTTCGGGACGCTGCGAGGGGTTCGCGGCTTCGACGATCCGCGCCCCATTCCTCTGCCCGGCGGTCGATCGGTGTGGTTCCAGCCCAAGGCCACCGGATCGCCCGAGACCCTCCTGCCCTTCCGGCTGAACACCCAGACGTCCAGCGCCCAGAGCCTCCAGAGCCTTGATCACTCGTGGAAGGGCTCGCACGACAAGTGGAAGCACTATGACGCCTGGCCGGCGGCCAAGGGGCCGCTGACCATGGGACATTTCACCCGCCAGGACGTCCCTTTCTATCACGCCCTTGCCGACGCCTTCACGATCTGCGACGCCTATCACTGCTCACTGTTCGGGCCGACCAACCCCAACCGGATGTTCCTTTTCACCGGCACCAGCGGGCTGGCGGTGGGCGAGGCGGGTCGCCAGGCGGTGGCCAACATCGACGATGGCAACTACACCGCCGATCCGGCGCGCGATCGGGCCAGCTTTAAGGGCTACGGCTGGACCACCTACGCCGAGCGTCTGCAGAGGGCCGGGGTCTCCTGGAAGCTCTATCAGGAGTACGACAACTACGGCGACAACGCCCTGGCCTTCTTCGCCTCGTTTCGAGGGTTGGACCCGGCTTCGGAGCTCCACAAGCGCGGCCGGGCATGGGCGGCGGGATCGACGGCTCAAAACCTGGCGGCGACGCGTGGCGAGCCCCTGGTGGCCGCCTTCGCCGGCGACGTCCTGACCGGCGCGTTGCCGCGGGTCTCGTGGATCGTCGCCCCCACAAAATTCTGCGAACATCCCGACAATCCGCCCAGCTACGGCGAATCCCTGACCGCTCGCCTGCTCGCCGCTCTGACCGCCAACCCGGCGGTGTGGGCCAAGACCGTCCTATTTATCAACTACGACGAGAACGATGGTTTCTTCGATCATGTCCCGCCGCCCTTGCCGGCCGTGGGCGGCGCCCTGGGCCAGAGCACCGTCGATACCGTCGGCGAGATCTATGACGGCGTGCCGGTGGGCCTGGGACCGCGCGTTCCCATGCTGGTGGTCTCGCCGTGGAGCAAGGGCGGCTGGGTCGATTCGCAAACCTTCGATCACACCTCGGTCATCCGCTTTCTCGAAACGCGGTTCGGGGTCGCCGAGCCCAACATCACGCCGTGGCGGCGCGCCGTCGCCGGCGACCTGACCTCGGCGTTCGACTTCCGCCACCCTGAACGCGGCCGGTGGTCGGCGCTCCCCGACACGGCCGGGACGATGGCGCGGGTCGATCGGACGGCGAAACTGCCCAAGCCGGCCCCTCCCGCCGACCAGGCTCTGCCCCGCCAGGAGAAGGGCCGGCGTCCCGCCCGCGCCCTGCCCTACGATCTCGAGGTTCTTGGCCATGTGGATGAGCCCGAGGTCGGCAAACTCCAGCTTATATTCCTAAATCACGGCGCTGCCGGCGCGGCCTTCAATCTTTACGCCGTTCAGGGAAGTCCGAGGTTCTACACCGTCGAATCCGGCAAGCTGCTCACCGACGCCCTGGATATTGGCAAGATCGGCTACGATGTCTCTGTCTTCGGACCCAACGGTTTCGTGCGGCGTTTTCGTGGCGGTCCCGGCGGAACGATGGCCGAGGTGGAGAGACGCTTCGACGCGCACGCTGGCAAGCTGGTGATCACCCTGCGAAACACCAGCGACGCCCCCGCCATGCTGACAGTCAAACCCGGCGACTATCCGGCGGGCGGTCCACGGCGTTACCGGCTGGCGCCCGGCGGTTCGGCGAGGGATTCCTGGCGCCTCGACACCGCCGCCGCCTGGTACGACCTGACGGTGACCAACGACGCCGATCCCGGCTTCCTGCGCCAACTTGCCGGCCACCTGGAAACCGGCCGCCCCAGCCTCAGCGACCCGGCGATCGGGCGGGGGTGATGGGCGCTCAAGTCTCCGCCATGGACGGATAGCGCCAGTCGGTCGGCGGCGCGAAGGTCTCCTTGATCGTCCGCGGCGAGACCCAGCGGGCGAGATTCCACATCGAGCCGGCCTTGTCGTTGGTGCCCGAGGCCCGCGCCCCGCCGAACGGCTGCTGGCCGACCACCGCGCCGGTGGGCTTGTCGTTGATATAGAAATTTCCGGCCGCGTGGCGCAGGCGGTCGGCGGCCAGGGCGACGGCGGCGGGATCGGCGGCGAACACTGCGCCGGTGAGGCCATAGTCGCTGGTCTCGTCGATCAGCGTCAGCACGTCGTCGTAGCGATCCTCGTCATAGAGGTGGGCCGAAACGATGGGGCCGAAGAATTCCTCGCGCATGAAGCGCGAGCGGGGATCGCCCACCTCCAGCAGGGTGGGGGCGACGAAATAACCCCGACTCTTGTCGGCTGTCCCGCCAGCCAGAACGGTCACGGCGGGCGCGGCGCGCGCCTCCTCCTGGGCGGCGGCGAGGCGCGTCCAGGCCTTCTCGTCGATCACCGCGCCCATGAAGGTGCGGAAGTCGGCCACGTCGCCCATGCGGATGGCCTCGATATCGGCGATCAGCCGGTCGCGCAGTTCCGGCCACAGGCGTCTGGGAATGAAGATGCGCGACGCGGCCGAGCATTTCTGGCCCTGGTATTCGAAGGCGCCGCGGACGATCGCCGTGGTCAGGGCGGCGAGGTCGGCGCTGGCGTGGGCGAGGACGAAGTTCTTGCCGCCGGTCTCGCCGACCACCCTGGGATAGTTTCGGTAGGACCCGGCGCCGACGCGGCGCAGGATGTCGTTGAACACCCCGGTCGAGCCGGTGAAATGCACGCCCGCCAGGTCGCGGCTGGCCAGGGCGATGTCGGACGCCTGCGCCGGATCGGCGTAGATGAGGTTGATCACCCCGTCAGGGAGGCCCGCCTCAATGAGCAGGCGCATGACGAAATGGGCCGCGTATCTGGCCGTCGCCGAGGGCTTCCAGACCACGGTGTTGCCCATCAGGGCGGGGGCGCTGGGCAGATTGCCGGCGATGGCGGTGAAGTTGAACGGGGTGGCGGCGAACACGAAGCCTTCCAGAGGGCGGTAGTCGATGCGGTTCGACACCCCGGTCGGCGACAGCGGCTGTTCGCCGTAGAGGCGGGACATGAAGTCTACGTTGAAGCGCCAGAAGTCGATCAGTTCGGCGGCGGCGTCGATCTCGGCCTGATGGCAGGTCTTGGATTGGCCGAGCATGGTGGCCGCGTTCAGCTCGGCTCGGCGCGGTCCGGCCAGAAGGTCGGCGGCGCGCATGAAGACCCCGGCCCGCTCTTGCCACGGCGCGCGCGACCAAGACGGCCAGGCGCGGCCGGCCGCCGCGATGGCGCCTTCGATCTCGCTCCGACCGCCGATGTGGGCGTCGGCCAGCACATGGCCGTGGTCATGCGGGCTGACCGCCGGCTCGAGCGCGCCGGTGCGCATCTCGCGCCCGTCGATCACCAGCGGCAGGTCGATCCGTTCGCCTGACATCCGCGCCAGGGCCGCCTTGAGTTCCGCCCGATCGAGGGAACCGGGCGCATATTCGCGCACCGGTTCGTTGCGCGCCGCCGGTGGGCGGGGCGCGTCATCGGCGTTCGAGGGCTGGAGGGAGGTGGTCATGGAGCGCTCCCCGGCGAGGTCGGCGGCGCGATGCAATCCTCGCCCGGCGGCGCGTAGGTTTCGCCCGGCGCCAGGGCGGCGATGGTCCCGTGGGTCATGCCCTTGGTCCACCATTGCAGGCCCTCGCCCAAATAACGCGCCCCATCGGCCGAGGCGACGATCTTCAGCATGTGCGTCGCGCCCCGATATTCGATCACCGCGGTTCGGGTGTCCGGATAGATGGCGCGGACGCTCTGGCCGTCTGGGCAGGCGTAGACGATGGCCGGGGCGGCTGGAGCCGACCGGGCGGCCGGGGCCAAGGCGACGCAACCGGCCAGGGCGAGGGCGGCGGCCGCGAGTCGTGAACCGGCGACGCGCCTCACGCGCTCACCTGAAACCCAGGCGTCGAGCGGGAGATTTCCATCTCCTCCTCGTTCATGTCCGCGCCGACGCTGGCGAAGAGTGGTGTCGACAGATAACGCTCGCCGGTGTCGGGCAGCATGGCCAGGATGGTCGAACCCTTGTCCGCCTCGGCGGCGACGCGCAGGGCGCCGGCGAAGGTGGCGCCCGAGGAGATGCCGACGAAGATGCCCTCCTTGCGCGCCAGTTCCAGGCTGCACCGCATGGCCTCGGGCCCGGCGATGGAGAGGATCTGGTCCACATCGGCCGCCGCCACCGCGTCGCCGGTGAGTTTGGGGATGAAGTCGGGCGTCCAGCCCTGCATGGGATGGGGCTTCCAGGCCGGGTGGCCGCTGACCGCCGAGCCATCCGGGTTGCGCGGCTGATCGATCCCGCTGGCCAGAAGCTGGGCGTCCTCGGGCTCGCAGACCACGATCTTCGTCTCCGGCCGCTCCTTGGCCAGGACCCGCGAGACGCCCTTCAACGTGCCCCCGGTGCCGTAGCCGGTCACCCAATAGTCGAGCCGCTCGCCGGCGAAGGCGTCGATGATCTCCCGCGCCGTGGTGCGCGAGTGCATGTCGGCGTTGGCCTCGTTCTCGAACTGGCGGGTCTGGAACCAGCCGTGCGCCTCCGCCAGCTCGACGGCCTTTTCCACCATGCCCATGCTGCGCTGGGCGGCCGGGGTGAGCACCACCTTGGCGCCCAAAAAGCGCATCAGCTTGCGCCGCTCGACGCTGAAGCTGTCGGCCATGGTGACCACCAGGGGATAGCCCTTCTGGGCGCAGACCATGGCAAGGCCGATGCCGGTGTTGCCGCTGGTCGCCTCGATCACCGTCTGGCCGGGCTTCAAGGCGCCCGAGGCTTCCGCCGCCTCGATGACGCCGAGCGCCAAGCGATCCTTGACCGAGCCGAGCGGATTGAAGGCCTCCACCTTGACCCACAGATCGATCCCCGACGGCCCGAGCCTGTTGATCCTGACCACCGGGGTGTCGCCGACCGTCTCCAGGATGTTCTGGTATTTTTTCCGCGCCATGGGATGCAACCTCTGTTCGATCGATCGGCCCTTGCCGGTCATTAAGGCGCGCGGGAGACCATATTCAAGCGACCGTCTTCAGCGCCGCGCCCAGTGTATCGACGGCCTCCAGCGTGGTCGCCCAGGAACACATGAACCGCGCCGACCCGTCGAGGACGCGCCCGACCGTTAAGCCCGTCTCGGCCAACCTCGTCAAAACCGCGTCGTCCATGGCGACGAACACGGCGTTGGCCTCCACCGGATGGACGACCTTGAAGGGCATGAGGGCGGCCAGGCGCGCCGCCATGGCGTTGGCATGGCCGGCGCGGGTCGCCCACGCGCTGGTCTCCAGCATGCCGATCCAGGGCGCGGCGAGAAAGCGAGACTTGGAGATCAGTTGGCCGGCATGTTTGAGGCGCGCCCCGAAGCGACGGCCCAGGGCGTTGTCGAAAAGGACGATCGCCTCGGTGGGCGTCGAACCGGCCTTGGTCCCGCCCAGGACCATGACATTGACGCCCAGGCGGGCGACAGCCTTCGGATCGAAGCCGGCGGCGACGGCATTGGCGAGCCGCGCGCCGTCCAGGTGAACCTTCAGGCCCCGCACCTTGGTCGGCGCGATGAGGGTCGCAAGATCGGACTCGGCATAGAGAGCCCCGTATTCGGTGGCGTTAGTGAGCGACAGGGCGGCCGGCGACTGCCGGTGCGGATCGTCGGGGCGATCCAGGGCGAGAGCCAGAGCTGCCGGATCGATCCGGCCGGACGTTCCGGGCAGGCCGACGACGCCCATGCCGGCTCCGAAGAATCCCGGCGCGCCGGTCTCGTCGGTGGCGACGTGGGAATGTTCGTGGGCCAGCACCGACTCGTGGGGCTGAGCGAGCGCGGCGAGGCTGAGCGCGTTGGCCGCCGTGCCCGAGGCGACGAAATGTACCTCGGCGTCGGTGTCCAAGAGGTCCCGGATCAGGTCGCCGGCCTGGGCGCACACCTCATCGTCGCCGTAGCTCGCCGCGAAACCGCCGTTGAAGCGGGCCAGAGCCTCCATCACCTCCGGCATGGCGCCGGCCACATTGTCGGAGGCGAAGTCGTGGGGGCTGTTCATCCACCGCCGAGCGAGGGATTACCGTCGAACCGGGCGGCGCCGTCGTGGGGCCGATGCCATGGCTGGGCGGCGTCCATCCACATATCCATCTGAACGGCAAAGGCCGAGGGATCGTCCAGGCTGCCCACCTTGATCACCGCGATGTCCGGGTTGACCGCCGGCTCGGAGAACACCGGCGCGCCGCAGACCTCGCAGAAAGCGCGCCCGACCTTCGCGCCGGTATCGCCCGCCGACCAGTAGTAGCGCGGCTCGCCCTTGGTCACTTTCAGGGCCGCCTTGAGAACGACCATGCCCAGGGTCGGCGAGCCGCCGGAAGCGCGCTGGCAGGCCCGGCAGTGGCAGGCGACCTGGACGATCGGCTCGGCGGTGAGTTCATAGCGGATGGCGCCGCACAGACAGCCGCCGGTCTTGGGGGTCATGGGGTTCGACCTTTTCTGGCGATGGAAATCCGACGTTTGCTACCGCGTTTCATGCCTTGCGCGCTAGCCCAACGGGGCCGTGTCAGCCCCACTCTCGTCTTGATATTCGAAGTGGCGAGCCAACTGTTCCAGCGACAATCGCGAGCCGGCGTCATTGTCTTCCGCCCGCAGCCCCGGCGGCAGGTTCTTGAACTCCAGGATAACCTCTGTTCCGCCGACCACCTCTTGGAACGTGACCGTCATCGTCATCTCGCCGAACAAGGCCGGATCGGTGGTGACGAAGCTGACGGCTTCGACGATCCGGCGCGGCGGCGTCAGGTCCACAAACCGCACCTCGACTATGTCTTCCTTGTCGGACGTCTTGCCGTGGGAGGATTGCTCGTTTGGCGGATAGAACAGCGACATCCGATATCCGCCCCCGATCCGCGCCTCGAACTCGTGAATCTTGCCGGTCATCTCCGCCGGAGAGAGCCAATCGACGAGGACGTCGGGATCCATGAACGCCTCGTAGAGTTCCTCGCGCCGGGCCTGGATAATCCGGGATGTGCGGGTCCAGGCGCCGGCGGCCTTGTTGGTCATGTGGCGGCTCAAAACCACTTTGCATTCAGAGTCGACTGTAGGCACGGATCGACTAGCCCACGCATTCCCCCCGCCCAGGCGCGCACGTCCTCGACGAAAAGCTCCGGCTGTTCCATGGCCGCGAAGTGCCCGCCGAGCGGCTGTTCGGTCCAGCGCACGATATTGTAGGCTCGCTCGGCCCACGATCTGGGCGGGGCGGTATAGAGCGCCTCGCCAGGGAAGTTGGCGAAGGCGGTGGGGGGCGGGCGGCCAGGGATAGCGGCGCACCCGCTCCAGGACCTCATCGACCACGACCTCGGGCCTCTCCGCGCCTGATTATCGCCCCCCGCCGGATCCATCGCCGGCCGCTTACCGCGGCAAACCATAGATATCGAGTTCGCTCTGCGTGCCCACGAACACCCTGCCGTCGGCAATGGTCGGCACCGAGAATTTCACGCCGGGGCCGGCGGCGTCGCGCGTACCGGCGGCGTCGCTCGCGTACAGTTCCACGGACACATCGTCCGCGTCATAAGCCCTCAGCACCGTCGGCGGTCCGCCTTGCACCTTGCCCCTCGTGGCGATCACCCAGACGATCCCGCCGGAGAGCCCATTCGACGAGATCGAGGGGGTCGCTCCGGGGTATGAAACCAGGTTCGCGCTCTCGTGCGTGGGGCGCGGCGGGAACATGCCGTTCTCCAAGCGCCATTGGGTCAGGCGGCCGCTGACGCCGGCCAGGTAGACATTGCCGCGCCAGAACGCCGCCGTGCTGTAGACACCCTGAGGATCGGCCACGAAATGCTGAACAGCGTGAGCGGTGTCCATCTGCTCGAGCCGGTCGCGGTCTAGGACGAACAGCGTCCCTGTCTTGAAGCCGACGATCGCTTCGTGGGGATGCGCGCCCGGCTGATCGGGCAGCAGCATCACCCCGCCCGAGCCGAGATCGAGATCGCGCCTGGACAGCGACGCCTCATTGGACGGCGTGAAATAGTCGCGGACCGTGAGAGCGCCCTTTCCCTCGGCAAGGCGCAAAACCGACATGCTGAAATTGGGGCCGCCGGTCGCCGCGTCGAAGGTCCCGTTTCCGGTCGCCACATAGATGGAGCCGCCGGCATCGACGGCCGGCGCCGCCCCAGACGCCGCCCAGATTTCCGGTCGGAGTCACGCAGAATACACCGCGCTGGGCCAGGGTCGATGCATCGTAGCCGATCATCCAACCGCTGGCGCTGTCGTTCGAGGCGAAGGGGATGTAGACGACGCCGTTCAGTAGCAGCAGACCGCTGCGCTGAAAGGCTTGGCTGGGATCGAATTTCTTTCGCGCATTGCCAGGGGCGGCGGCGGCGACGGTCACCGGACTGCCCGCCAGTTCCGCGCCGGTTCTGACATCGAGGGCGTGCAGTTTCTGGGTATAGACGCCGCCCTCGACCGACTGGGCGGCAACATAGATCGCGTCACGGTCGCGATCGATCACCGGCGTCGCCGTGATTCCGTGCTCGGGCGAAACGATGGTCGGGTCGCACTGCGTCTGCGCCTTGGAGATGCACGGCATGGTGGTGGCGCCGCGGTTCAGAAAGCTTGTCTTCCAAAGCGGCGCGTGAGTGTGGCAATCGGCGTCGAACGCATAGACGCTGTCATGCTCGGTCGCGACAAAGACCACGGCGCGCGGGCCGGAGCGGACCTCGACCCTGGGCAGGTAGAGAGGCTGGGCGTAGATCTGGCCGTCCACGGGACGCGCGCATCGCTTGGAGAAGTCTCCGGTGCGAAGAGCGGCGGGGGTCAGCCTGGTTTCGGACGGGTTTTGGCCGGTTCGCGCCAGATCGTTGTGCCAGGTCGTGACGCTGGCCTGGCCGAAGGCGACCGCCGGGATGGCGAGCCAGAATGACAGAAGAAACGTCGCCAAGCGATGAATGGGCTGCTCCTTGGCCTCAACGGAAAAGCCCTCGGCGACGATATGTCAACGAATCGGTTTGGAACGGGCTGCTGGGTCGGCGCCAATGACGGCCTTTCCCACCGCCGCCGTCAGGGCGTCAATCAAGGTGCGGGCGTCGTAGGCCGCCGGCAGCATGCCTGAAAGCTGCAGCATGAGGGGACCGTGCAGCGCCGCCCAATACAGGTGGCCGATCAGGTCAGGGTCGCCCTTTAGAGAACCGGTCGCCACGAGATCGCGCAGGTGCCGGGTCATGGTGGCGCGCGACCGCGACCCGGCGCGGACCAGATCGGGATAGTCGGCTTCGCTGGCCTGGCGGGTGTCGAACATCAGCGTGTAGGCTTCGGGGTTTTCCAGGGCGAAGCGGACATAAGCCGCGCCGATGGCGTTGGCCCGCTCGACCGGGTCGCCGGGGTTCTCATCATAGGCGCGCTCCAACGCCTGCGCATGCCGGTCAAAGCCGCGCGCCCGCACGGCGGCCAGGATCGCGTCCCTGTCCTTGAAATAGCGGTAAGGCGTCATCGGGCTGACGCCGATGGCGGCGGCGAGCTGGCGGATGGTCACCGCCTCGGTTCCGTGTTCGGCGAACAGGCGTTCGGCCGCGTCGCACAGGCGTTCGCGGAAGCCGGCGATATCCTGGTCGGAGAGAATTTTTGGCAAAAACGGACCTGCACAAAAATTTTGCTTGCCTCCATTTATAGCTTACGGCATAAATTTACAACGTAAGAATTAATCGACGTGCCGGAGGACAGCCATGGACGGATCGCAGCGCATCAATCCCTATCTCACCGGCAATTTCGCGCCGATCCCCGGCGAGGACGATTTCGATCTCGATGTGACGGGCGAGATTCCGGCCGACCTGGCCGGGGCCTTCTATCGCAACGGGCCCAATCCCCAGGTCGATCCGGGGAGCGACTATCACTGGTTTGCCGGCGACGGGATGATCCATGGCTTCTTCGTCGAAGGCGGCAAGGTGCGCTATCGAAACCGCTATGTCCGCACCCCCAAATGGCAAGCCGAGAACGCCGCCGGCCGCAAGCTGTTCGGCCTGTTCGGCAATCCGATGACCACCGATCCGTCCGTCCTGACCACCGACAGCGGCGTGGCCAACACCAACATCGTCTGGCACGCCGGGCGTCTGCTGGCCCTGGAGGAAGGCCACAAACCCTTCGAACTCGATCCGCTGACCCTGGAGTCGCGGGGCTACGCCGACGAATACCGTGGCCGGGTCACCGCCCACCCCAAGATCGACCCGGTGACCGGCGAGATGACCTGGTTCGGCTATTCGACGGGGGATATGCCGCTCAATTCCACCGTCTCCTACGGCGTCACCAGCGCGGCGGGCGACGTGCTGCGGCGCGACGAATTCGAGGCGCCCTATTCGAGCATGGTCCACGATTTCATGGTCACCCAGAACCACGTCCTCTTTCCCATCCTGCCCCTTACCGGCAGCCTGCAACGCGCCATGAG
>JALYTR010000489.1 GCA_030854165.1 Pseudomonadota bacterium
GTGCGGAACATGCCGGTTTCCATGTGGTAGAGCAGGTGGCAGTGGAAAGCCCAGTGACCGGGCGTATCGGCGGTGAAGACAAAGCTCAGCCGCTCGCCGGGCTTCACATTGACGGTGTGTTTCAGCGGCAGGTCACCGGTGTTCCCGTTCTCCAGCGAAAACAGGAAGCCGTGCAGATGGATCGGATGCTCCATCATCGTGTCATTGATGAGCACGAACCGCACCGTCTCGCCCAGGCGAACGTCGATTGGGCCCACCTGCGAGAATTTCTTGCCGTCGAAGCCCCAGGTCCACCGCTGCATGTTGCCGGTCAGGTGGAACTCGATGTCGCGGTCAACTGGACGTGCATCTTGGTGGGGCGTGAGCGCTTTGAGATCGGCATAGACCAGAGTCGTGCGGTCTTCGCCCGCCAGCCCCGCGCCCGGCTGGCCTTGGCGGTTCTGCGTCTCCACGGCGACGTTGTCGACGTTCACCTGCCCGGGCAGTTTTTTCGGATCGACGTGATCGGCGTTGACGGCCGGAGTCTTTGAAGCGGGCATTTCGCTCATCCCCGCCATCTTGCCCCCGCTCTGCGCGGACGCGCCCATTTTCATGCCGCCCATTTTCATGCCGGCCATGTCCGCGCCGGGTTTCGCGCCGCCGCCCATGTCCATGCCAGCCATGCCCATGTCGGCCATGGTCCGCATAGGTCGGTGATCCATTGGCGGAATCGCGCCGGCCGCTCCCGCGCGCGTCGCCAGGGTGGCGCGGGCATAGCCGGTGCGGTCCTCGGCCTGGGCGAAGATGGTGTAGGCAAGGTCGGCTTTGGGCTCGACGATGACATCGTAGGTTTCAGCAACGCCGATCCGGAACTGATCCACCACTACCGGCTGCACATCGCCCCCGTCGGCGGCGACCACGGTCAGCGGCAACCCCGGAATCCGCACATCGAAGGTCGACATCGCCGCGCTGTTGATGAACCGCAACAGCACCCGCTCGCCGGGGGCGAACAGGGCCGTCCAGTTGGACGCCGGGGGCTGGCCGTTGATCAGGAAGGTATAGGTCGCGCCGGTCACGTCCATGATGTCGGTTGGGCTCATCCGCATCGCGCCCCACATCGACCAGTCGGCCAGGGTCGCCTTGAAGCCCTTGCGGCGGGTGTCGTCGAGAAAGGTTCCCAGGGTCCTCTGGTGGAAGTTGTAGTAATCGCCCTGCATCTTCATGTTGGCGACCACGGTCATCGGATTCTCGTCGGTCCAGTCCGACAGCACGATCACGTATTCGCGGTCGAAGGCGTAGGGTGGCCGTTGTTTGGGTTCCAGAACGACGGCGCCGTAGAGGCCGGTCTGTTCCTGCATGCCCGAATGGCTGTGGTACCAATAGGTCCCGCTCTGCACGATAGGGAAGCGGTAGGTGAAGGTTTCGCCGGGCATGATCCCCTTGAAGGTGAGCCCCGGAACACCGTCCATGTTGGCCGGAAGGCGAAAGCCGTGCCAGTGAATCGACGTCGGTTCGCGCAGCCGATTGGTGACCGCAATGATCACGTCATCGCCCTCGCGCAGGCGCAGCGTCGGTCCGGGGACTTGGCCGTTGACCGCCGTCGCCATCCGCCGCTTGCCGGTGATGTTGATCGGCCGCTCCCCGATAGTCAGGTCTAACTTGTTTCCCGTGAGCATTGTCGGATCGGCGCCCACACCCTGCGCCCGTGTCCAGATCGGTGCGCCGATGACCGCCGCGCCGCTGGCCAAGGCGAGCCCCTGGACAAACCGCCGACGCGACGGCGGCGGCAAAATAAGGGCCGTCATGGCCGTTTTCCCTCAAGATGTGAGATTTGGGTTCTCATTGGATTACGCACCGGACCGACCTAACCCTTGGAAAATCGACTCGACGGTTTTGCCGAGAGCTCCCTTGCCGAGGCGAAAGAGTGCTCGCACGGTCCATTGTGACCTATCGCACGAGGGGATGAACGTGGCCGTGCGTATACCCTTCTAAGAGGCCGGCCGTGCTCTTTCGCCGGGGTCGGTGTGATGCCGTCGTCGGCATAGATGTCGTGGAGTTTGGGCGAGGCCGAGGCGAGCTTGAGGCGCTGGCGCACCACCTGGACCGGGACGAAGAAGCGCGCTGCGATCTCTTCGTCCCCGGCGCCTTGCTCGCGCAGGGCCTGGAAGGCGCGGAACTGATCCAGAGGATGGAGCGGCGCGCGCTGGACG
>JALYTR010000490.1 GCA_030854165.1 Pseudomonadota bacterium
TTCATGTACCAGGTCTTGACCGCCGAAAAGTCGCGCCAGGGGATGTCGCCGAAGTAGTCGAGGATGGAGATGTGCGCCGCGGCGGCGAAATCGGCCAGACTCAGGCGCTTGCCGGCCAGCCAGTCGCGGGCCTGGAGCAGCTTCTCCATGTAGACGAGATGGACCCTCAAGGCGTCGCGCCCCTGGCGCATGTTGTAGAGGTCCGGCGCGCCCAGCTTCAACAGGCGCTTTTCCAGCTTCTCGTGCAGCAGATAGGCGTTGACCTCGTTGTCGAACTTGCGGTCGAACCACTGCATCAGGCGACGCGCCTCGGCGCGATCGGCCGGCGACGCTCCCAGAAGATCGTGTTCGGGCGCCTGATCCTCGAGATGTTCCAGGATGGCGCGGGCCTCACAGACCACCAGCCGCGCGCCGCCGCCCTCCTCCACCAGCGCCGGCGTGACGCCCGAAGGATTGAGGGCGAGGAAGGCCTTGGGCTGCTCCCAATAGCGCACCACGACTTCCTCGAACGGCAGGCGTTTCTCGGCCAAGGCGAGGCGGACCTGGCGCGACGCCGGGTCCAGGGGGAAGTGATGCAGGGTTCGCACGAGGCTCATGGGGCGCGGCGAGCTATAGCCAATTCCATCGATCGGACAACGCCTCGTCCTCGCCCAGCGCGCGGCTAGCGCGAATCGTCCGTCCCCTCATGAAATTCCGCGAAGGCGCCGCCGTGGGGCTCGGCCCGTCCGCGCGGATCGGGGTGAATGATGATGTCGGCGGCGGGAAAGGCGGCCAGCACACGTTTTTCGGCCGCCACCACCGCCTGGTGGGCGGCGATGAGGGAGAGCTGCGGATCCAGGTCGGCGTGCATCTGGATGTGGACGATCGGTCCGGAGGCGCGGGTGCGTAATTGATGCACGTCGCTGATCCGCGGGTCTTCGGTCATCAGGGCCGCGATCCTCGCCCGGGCGTCTTCGGAGAGTTCATGGTCCATGAGCTGATTGGAGGATTGCCGGAACACCGTGACCGCCCCCCACAACAGGATGATGGCCACGGCCAGGCCGGCCAGGGCGTCCAGGCTCGCCCATCCGAAGGCGGCCACCGCGCCGATGCCGGCCAGGGCGATGAGGTTGGACGCCAGGTCAGCGAAATAGTGGGTGCGATCGGCCGAGACGGCGACCGACGCCGTCTTCTTGAGCACCCGGGTCTGGGCGGCGATCAGCACCGCAGTCAGCACCGTGGAGACGATCATCACCCCGATCGCCCAGCCTGTCCGCTCGATGGGACGGGGGGAGAGGATGTGGCGGATGGCCTGCTGGCCGATCAGGGCCGCCGAGGCGAACACCAGACCGGCCTGGATCAGGCTGGCGAAGGCCTCGGCCTTGCCGTGCCCGTAGCGATGTTCGGCGTCGGGCGGCGCGGCGGCGTAGCGGACGGCGAAGAAGGTCGCCCCCGAGGCGATGAGGTCCAGACCCGAGTCGGCCGTAGAGGCCAGCAGGGCCACCGAGCCGCTCCAAAACCAGACAACGGCCTTGATCGCCACCAGCACCGCGGCCGTGGCGACCGAGAGGGTCGTCACCTGGCGGGTCAGGCGCGCGCCGTGGGTCGCAGTCAGGGGCGAGGAGACCATTGGCTCAACCTATCTCGATCCGCCTCGCCGCTACAGGGTCAACGACGATTCGGCCCGATTTAGGCGGCGGCGCGGGCGCGCGGACCCACATAGCGCGATTGCGGGCGGATCAAGCGCCCGCCCAATACCTGCTCGCGGGCGTGGGCGATCCAGCCGGCGACACGGGCCATGGCGAAGACGCAGGTGAATGCTTCGGCAGGAAAGGCGAGGGCCTCGAGCAGGAGGGCGGTGTAAAGTTCGACATTGGTCTGCAGCGAGCGGCCAGGCTTGCGTTCGCGCAGGATCTCGAGCGCCGCGTCTTCCACCGCTTCGGCGAGGGCGAACCTTCCCGGGAGCACGTTCGAGGCGGCGCCCAGGGCCGCCACGGCGCGCTTGAGGGCGTCGGCCCGCGGGTCGCGAACCCGGTAGACGCGGTGGCCAAATCCCATCAATCGGTCGCCGCGATCCAGCGCCGCCTCGAGCCAGGCGCGGGCGTTGCGCGCCGCGCCGACGCCGTCCAGCATCTCGATGACCGGTCCGGGGGCGCCGCCGTGGAGGGGACCCTTGAGGGCGCTCAAGCCCGCCAGCACCGCCGAGGTC
>JALYTR010000491.1 GCA_030854165.1 Pseudomonadota bacterium
GTCGGACACCTTGTTCTTGCGCCGCTGGCCGTGCTGGCCGGGACCGTATTCGCGCTTGTTGATCGGCGACTTCGGCCGGCCCCAGATGTTCTCGCCCATGCGCCGGTCGAGCTTGTATTTCGCCGAATGCCTCTTCGACATGGTTGCTGGTTCTCTTTTCTTCCGACCCGGGCCGGCGCCCCCACAGATGGAAGCGCGATTTCAACGGCGGCCGACGTGTCACCCGTCATAAGCCTCCGCGCCGCGCGGCGAACCGGGCGACGGGAAGGGGCGGGGTATGGCGTCGCGGCCGCGTCAAGTCAAGGCAGTGGCGCGCCGCATCAACGACGTGATCGCGGCGGAGCCCCGCATGTGAACGATTAGCAACGTGACAGCCGCCACGGCCGGGCGCAAAGCGCGACGATGGTGAAATCATCCCTCATCACCGGCGCACTCGCCGTTGCCGCCCTGTCCCTAGCCGCGTGCGGGCCCGCCCGCCTGACCGCTGACCAGACGTGCCAGGCCGCCGTCTATCGGCTGGCCGACGGCCGCCTGCTGGATATCGCCCCCGCCGACGGTCCCGATCTGCGTTGGCGCCTGAATGACGGCCGCACCGGCCGGCTGTCGGCCAAGGCCCATTGGTCGAGCACCCTGGGTTGGACCGACACGCCCGACGGGGTCTCGGTGCGGCTGTCGGCCTGCGGCGCCAGGCGGATGATCTTTACCGACAAGGGCGCCGCGCCGGTGGCCGGCCTGCGTGTCCCCCTCATCGCGCGCGAGGCGACCTTCCTGGGCAGCGGCGGCGTCAGGCTTCACGGTCGCCTGGTTCTGCCGCCGGGCGCGGCCAAGATCCCGGTGGTGGTCGAGGTGCACGGCTCGGAGAAGGACGCCGCCACCGTCTATAACTTCCTCCAACGTCTCTATCCGGCGCAGGGCGTCGGCGTGTTCGTCTATGACAAGCGCGGCACGGGTGAGTCGGGCGGCAAATACACCCAGGACTTCCAGGTGCTGGCGCGCGACGCCGCCGCCGCGGTCGTCGAGGCGCGCGCTCTGGCGGGCGGGCGTCTGGCGCGGATCGGCTTTCAGGGAACCAGCCAGGGCGGCTGGGTCGCGCCGTTGGCCGCCACCCTGACGCCGGTGGATTTCGTCATCGTCGACTTCGGCCTCGCCGGCTCGGTCGCCGAGGAGAACACCGACGAGACGGTTCTGGAAGTGGCGCGCAAGGGCTACCGCGGCGACGACCTGGAGGGCGTCGCCGAAACGGCGCGAGCGACCAACGCCATCGTCGCCTCCCGCTTTCGCGGCGGCTACGCCCAGTTGGACGCGGCGCGCGCGAAATACCGGACCCGGCCGTGGTTTCGAGGCCTGAACGGCCAATTCACCGGCCAGGTGCTCAAATATCCAGATTGGGTGCTCAAGGTCGTCGGACCCGCCTTCGATATGGGAACACCCATCTATTACGATCCCCGTGCCGTCCTCGCCAAGGTTCCGGCCCCGATGCTCTGGGTTCTGGCGGACGACGACACCCTGGCGCCGAACGCCGAGACGCGACGCCGGCTCGCCTGGCTGATCGCGAACGGCCGGCCGATCACCGTGCTGGGCTTTCCGGCCACCGATCACGGAATTCTTGAGTTCATCACCGCGCCCGATGGAACGCGCACGGAAACCCGTTACGCCGACGGCTATTTTCAGACGATGATCGATTGGGCCAAGACCGGGAGGCTGCAGCCCCCCTATGGCCGATCCGAGGTGGTGTCGGTTCCGCGCGCCGCCAGCTTGGCCAGCACCCTCCCCCGCCCCTTGGCCAGCGCCGTCACCACGCCGCGCAGGGTGCGCACTTCCTGATCGGAAAGCTGGGCGCGAGCGAACGCGACGCGCAGATTGCGGACCATGGAGAGGCGCTTTTCCGGCGGATGGAAGAAGCCGGCGGCGTCGAGTTCTCGCTCCAACTGCTCATGGAAGCCGATCACCGCCCCCTGCTCGGCCGGCGGCGCGCCCTCACGAAACGCCGGCGGCGCGCCCGGCGCCCGCGTCAGGCCCCACTCATAGGCGTTGATCGCCACCGCCTGGGCGAGGTTGAGCGAGTGAAAGCGCGGATCGACCGGGACGGTGACGATGGCCTGGCAACGCGCGATGTCGTCAGCGCCGAGTCCCGCGCGTTCGCCGCCGAACAGAAGGCCGGCCGGAAGACCTTCGCCC